>JAQUVE010000042.1 GCA_028693565.1 Sulfurospirillaceae bacterium
TGCACTGACGATAACAGCACGAAACAAACAAGGTGGAACAACTCAAAACTATAGCAATGGATTATTTGAAAATAATATATCTATCACCCCATCCATTGCGCATACAGCCATGACTACTCGTTACGGAGCTGCAATAAATAACCAAGACATAAATTTCACCAATGGTGTTTCAGTCGTAGATTGGAACGATACTCATGCCATCGCATTTAACTTTGATCGCAATGCCTCAAAACCGATAGAACCTTTTGATGTTAATGGCTCTGATATCAATATCACCGCCATAGACTTAGATAATGTTAGAGGTGAAGCCAATCAAACAGCTACAGGTACTGCACGATTTTACTATGGCCGCGTTTATTCGACAGATTATCGAGGACCAAGCCAAATAATTGCAACGATTCGGTATGAAGTCTACTGTAAAGATTGTAACTTTACAGACATGAATATCACTGGGACACAAAGCCCAACTGCGCTCAATTGGTATACCAATACGTTACATAAAATAACAGATGGTAATATCACTGGCTTTACACCATTAGGTATGACAACTGTTGCTCCCAATGTTTCTACTGGAATAGTTAATGGACTTGATCTTCATGGATTAACAAATGGGGCTGCTAATAATGCCCCTTATACTGATCGTATTCAAATGACACCGCAAACATGGTTAATTTATAACCCCACTAATGCCGCTGCATTTAGTAGTGACTTTACTGTAGAGTTCACTAGAGCAGGAACATGGTCGGGTCAAGGAAGCCTTGGTCAAACCGTTGATGTTAACACATCTATACGTACCAACAAAAGGATAGAGTGGTAATGCGCTCCGCTATGTCTATGATAGAGCTCGTATTTGCTATTGTCATAATGGGAATTGCCGTAATGAGTCTACCTCTTATCTTGACACAAGTACAAAGCAACAATGCTTTTGCAATGCAACAAGAAGCAATCCTTGCGGCTAAAGCCAAAATTGGCGATGTTTTAACGTATGAATGGGATGACAGGAGTTATAGTCCAAACGCTTCTTCTACCTTTGTATTAGATGTTACTCACGGTGATGCTGAACTAAATGCCGTACCTCCAACACCACGAAGAGTTGGACACATCGACACAGATTATCGAAGGAAATTTTTTCCTAATACGACTAATGCAACTTTAACATTAGGGTCTGAGGGTGGAGATTTAGATGATGTGGATGATTTTACAAACACCACGACATCTATTGCTGCTGCAGTTGAGGGGGCTGGAACATTGGATTATGTGTTTGACCTCAATCTTAGTACCACGGTCTCTTATGCCAATGATAGTGGAACTTATTCTGATCAGAACTTAACGGATTTTACATTTAACCCTGCTGTAAATGCTGCCAGTACCAATATCAAAACTATTGAGGTAAAAGTTAGTGGAGGCGACCAAAATATTACCTTACGTGCTTTTACATGTAACATTGGAGAGAGTACACTTCTCCCCTCAAGGCCCTATCGATGAAACAACGTTTTGCTTTTACGATGGTAGAGTTAATCATGGTCATCGTTGTCTTTGGTATTGTCGCGAGTATCGGCGCTGAAATCATCACTAGTTTATATAACAATTATTTACGAACCCGCGCAATCAACCAACTGCAAGGACAAACAGAAATTGTTTTAGAGCAAATTGCAAAACGTTTACAATATCGCATTAAAGATAGCGTTAGAGTTACAACCGATGATGGTGCGACTTGGAGAGCTTTACCAGATGCTATTCAAACGGTTGCGGGTGATCATACGATTGTTGAGTGGATTGGCATTAGTAATGAGAGTTTTTTAGGTGACTGGAATGGTACGGCTAATGTCCCAGGATGGAGTGGGCTCATTGATATGGAACATGCCAATACGCGAGAGGGGACGAAAACACTTGAAACACCCGGAAGCCACCTTGATTTTGCACGCACCATCATTCAAGCGCTCACCGACAATGTTGTCGATATGAATAATGAAAATGGTAATCTTCCTGCTCTTATTTTTAAAGGTGCTAAACCCTTATTTGATGTCAATAAGTATTATTCGCAAGGTACAAATAATTACACCGTTCGCATTGCTAATGATACTAATACGTCCTTTCATATACCCACAGATGATAATCTAACCGATTTTGATCAAGACGGTATAGGTAATGGAGACTTATTTGAGCAGTACTATCTCTCGCATTCAGCCTATGCTATTATGCCTGATAGCCCTAGCGCAACCGATTTTACACTACTCCTTCAATACAACCATCAACCATGGCAAGGAGATACCTACCCCAATGCTCCACAAACTATTTTAGCCGAACACGTCAGTACCTTTCGTATTCGGCAAGAAGGTAATGTGGTGCGCATTAAACTTTGCATTCATGACAACAATCAAAGCGGCGACTTTGACTTTAGTGCTTGCAAAGAGAAGGTGATTTACTAATGCGAAGCGGTTTTAGTATGATTACGGCGATTATCTTTATGATTTTAGTAGCAACCATCGGTATCATAGCACTTTCATTGTCCAGTATTTCGGTTAAGCAAACAACCGATGTTTATCTCAGAGAACAAGCAGAACTTTTACTTCAAAGTAGTACAGAATTTGCTCTTTTAGCCATCAGTGGACATGACATTGTAGCAACAGGAAACTGTTTAAGCAGTATTGATTCACAATATCCACAAACAGGTGGTAATGCTATGTTTGATATTAATATCACGATTAGCTATATCGGCAACAACCTTCCAGCAGGATGCACGATCTTAGGCGATAATGCACTTGTCACACCTGAGTCAAATGTGACTGTTATCATTGATACGGTTGTGTCCACAAATAGTGACAACAATATCTCTACAGAGCCTATTCATCTACATCGTCGTACAATTCAAAAACCATAATTTTCGCATTAAAAACATCCTATTTGTTTAAGGTTCGTTTTGTTATACTTTTTGTACAAACCCGTAATTCGGGAAGGAAAAGGAGACAAGATGAACACAAGTATCGTAGGAAAACAGTTTGATTTAACTGAACCCATTAAAGCTTATATTGATGGTGCTGTTGAGTCACTCAAGAAGTATAATTTAGACGTAATCTCTGTTCGTACAGTCATTTCAGCCGATGAAAAAAATGGCAAAAAAGGCTTCAGTGTTGAATTCGCTATCAATATGGCACATAAAAACACTGTTGTCATTCAACAAAAAGATAAAGATGTTTATGCCGCTATCGATTTAGCCATTGAGCGAGCCAAAAAAGTGCTTAGACGCCACCATGATAAAGTGATGAATCACAAAATCGTTGAAGAAGATATCCCCACTTCGACAGAAAACCATGAAGGAAGTGATGACGAAATCGTTCCTATGCGACTAGACAGCTATAAGCCTATTGAAATCGAAGAAGCAATGAACGAACTTAAAGGATCCGATAAGCAATTTCTCGTGTTTCATGATATGGAAGATAAGTTTCGTATCATGTATAAAAAGTCTGATGGAAGATTTGGTTTATACTAATTTTTTTAACGTCAAGAGAGCTTTGCTCTCTTGGCTATAGCTTCTCAACAGTATTGATACATTCACTTAGAAATTTGATCTACTCTCTGTTTTGCTTCTTTTAAGATTTCTTCATCATTTCCCATATCAAACCAAACAAATTTTTTACCACTTTGCACTACTCCCCCAACCAAATCACCACCTTGGCGATACTTTAGATCAAGTTCATCGATCTCAAATCCATTGGTTGTTTCACAAAAAGCCTCTAAACGCTCACTTTTCACTTTATTGGTATACAAATAACAGTATCCTTTAAGACCATTACGGCTCACACGACCTCTAAGTTGATGCAAACTCGCCAAGCCTAAACGCTCGGCGCCAACGATAACAATGGTAGTAAGCCTTGGTAAAGAGATGCCCACTTCAACCACCGTCGTTGAAATCAAAATCGTACCTTTTTCACGAAATGCTTCAATCACCTCTTCTTTGTATTTATCTTTACCATAGGTGACAAAAACGCCTTCAAAGTTTTTTTCCCAAAAACCACGTCCTTCATCGATGGACTGGTATTCAATAACCTCACTCTCTTCGACTAAAGGATACACAACGATACATTGATGACCAAGGGCGATCTCTTGCTTCATGTGCTCTATCAGCGCTTTAAAATTACTTTTTCCAATGATGCGTGTTGTGATATCTTTTTTAAAAGGGAGTGTTTTGATAAACGAAAAATCAACCAATGAAGATTGCATTAAGCTGAGTGTCCGTGGGATTGGAGTGGCAGAAAATTGTATAAAATGAGGAGGTTTGGCACTTTTTGAAACTAAGGCCGAGAGCTGTGAGCGCTGTTTAGTACCAAAACGATGTTGTTCATCTACCATAACTAACGCACAATGAGGAATGCTTCGGTACAAGAGGGCATGCGTACCAATGATAAAATCACTCATTTCGTAATTTTCTTTGCGGGAACTCTCTTGAACCACCAAAGAAATCGTTACATGTGAGGGTAAATATTTTTTAGCTTCTTCATAAATTTGCGTTGCCAAGATGGTTGTAGGAGCCATCAAAATAGCTTTATGCGGATATGCCATCATCACAGCACTTAAAATAACCATCGTTTTACCACACCCTACATCGCCCATCACCACACGTTTTGCAGCATTCTCTCCTAAAAAATCACGCTTAATATCAGCAATAACCGCACGTTGATCATCAGTTAAGGCAAAAGGAAGGGACTGGATAAATGGAAGCTCATCGCCGCTCAGTTGGCAGCTGTTAGGAAACGTAATTTTTTTGGTTGAAAGTTTACGCAAATACGTATAAATTTCAAGCCATTTCAACATTGCTACTTGTTTTTCATTGCGTCCTATTCGCTCATACATATAAATATCTTCAAGCGTTGGAAAATGAATTGAACGTATCACGGCTATCTCATTCTCTGCTAAACCCTCTTGTCTTAACTGCTCATGGCTTAGGTATTTTTGCGTCAAAGTGAGCATTGTTTTGTTTTGAAAGGGTGATTTATATTTGGGGATAATAGTGTTATATGTTTGCAGGACTTTAGGTTGCATCATTTGCATCTGCAATCCATTAAGTTGTACTTTTCCATAAATAATCAAATCTGCTCCAGCTTTAAACATCGCTTGATGGTAAGCTTTAGCACCAAAAATAACCCCTTCGATGTTGCGATTCCACGCTTCAGCAAAAAAAGATATTTGAAAAACTTTAGGTGATTTTTTAACACTTAACACCTTGACATGTACGGTGTTTATTTGCCCTAAATTGGGACTTGCAGAAAGGATACTGTTTTCATATTCATAAGGGAGTATCAACGCTAATTCTAAAGCTGTCGATACTCCTAATTTCTTTAGTCGCTCTTTATCAATAGCGTCTACATCACTTGCTTGCACGCTTGGCTGTCACTATTGAAAAACTGAGATGATTGATTTCGTTATGGCTATGGATAAATTCATTGAGTTCTTCAAGTGTTAATCTATCGATTTTTTCAAGTTGTTTTTTGGAGTGTCCCAGCTCAAAACCGCCATAATATTCAAAAAAAGCACGGGAAAGGCGTTGCGATAACGTCTCATTGCGCAAAGGCTCACTGCCGAGTAAGAAGCGTTTTGCTTGTTCTAACTCTTCCATACTCACACCATTCTCAACAAATCGTTTGATTTCCTCTTTGACCAAGACTTTAGCTTGATCAAGGTTTTCCACTTTTGTTTGCAGATGTCCTGTGAAACTACTATGCGATTTGCCTACACTAGTTCGGCTATAGGCAGAATAGGCAAGGCCACGTTTAACACGTATCTCCTCCATGAGACGACTTCCAAAACCACTCTCCCCTAAAATAAAACTAGCAACCTTGGCTTTATACGCATTTTCATCACCGCTTTGCATGTAAAAAGGTGCGCCAAAATAGATGTAGGCTTGTTCACTTTTTTTCTCAACCGTCGTCTCTTTTCCTTTTTTACTCGCATCAAAATAAGGTAGTTTTTTACTCTCACCTTTTTTAAATTCACTTAAAATGGGTAACAGCTCTTTTTGCAACGTTTCAAGATCGATATCTCCGCCCGCCACAATAATGACATTTTCTAAAGTCATATGCTGTCTATAAAAGGTCTCTACATCTTTAAGTTTGAGCTCTTTAACACTTTTCACATCTCCACTGTAAGCATGCGCAAAAGGAGTCCCCTCAAAAAGGATTTTTTGTAAATTTAGATTGGCAATATAATCAAAATCGCTCTCTTTACTTGAGAGCATTCCTAGCGTCATGAGTTTGACTTTTTCAAAACTCTCTTTAGTGAAATTTGGATTTTTGATGAGCTTTTTAAGCATCTCTAAACCATAAGGGAACTGCTCTTTAAGGGCTGAAATTTCAAAAACCAATGTTTCAACTCCAGCGTGTGCACTTAGGGAAATCGCACGAAACTCTAACGCTTCTGCAAATCCCGTCGCACCTAATTTCTCGGTTCCCTCACCCAACATAGAGGCTGTAAACTTTGCAATACCTTCTTGCTTACCATCTTCCATACTACCACTATTTTTTACAACGATTTGTAACGAAGCAATCGGTAAACTCGCCTCTTTTTCAAAAACAATAGGAACATCAACCCCATTGACGGTGACTTTGCTTATCTCTTGACTCACTAATACTCCTTGTAAAAAAATCATTAAAAAGATGAATACTCTCATGAAAATTGCTCCAAAATCGTATAAGAAGTATCCCGTTTTGCAGGGATAGAACCAATATCTTTGATCAGTTTGATCATCTCTTCTTGATTCATCTTATTGGCCGCACCTGCTGCTTTAACCACATTTTCTTCCATCATGGTACTTCCTAAATCATTCGCACCAAACATTAACGCTAACTGACCAATATAACTGCCTTGAGTGACCCATGAACTTTGAATATTTTCAAAATTATCTAAAAACAGACGACTAACGGCTAAAAGCCTTAAATAACGATTGGCAGATTGCTTTTTGATTTCGGGATGTTCCAATTTTAATTGCGTATGCTCACTTTGAAAACTCCACATAATAAAAGCTCGAAAACCTCCCGTTATGTCTTGTAAATCACGTATTTTTTCCCAATGCTCTATGATTTCTTCATCACTTTCAAGTGTACCAAACATCATTGTAGCCGTTGACTTCATCCCAATTTGATGTGCAGCGTGATGGACATCAAGCCACTCTTGACTTCCCAGTTTTTTAGGGGCAATGATATCACGCACCCTGTCACTTAATATCTCAGCTCCCGCACCGGGGATGCTGTAAAGTCCTTTTCTTTGTAAGCGTAACAACACTTCTTTGTAAGAAATTTTTGAAATTTTAGCGATATAATCTATCTCAATGGCAGAAAATCCATGAATTGTGATACTTGGATAATTCGTGACTATCCACTCTACTAAATCTTCATACCACTCTATTTTAAGTTTAGGATGCACCCCGCCTTGAAATAATATTTGCGTTCCACCAATAGCCAGAAGCTCTTCTATTTTTTCACCAATCTGCTCAAAAGAGAGTACATACGCTTCATCTTCTTTAGCATGTCTAAAAAAGGCACAAAATTTACAATCTACCCAACAGACATTGGTATAATTAATATTTCTATCCACAATAAACGTCGTGCGATTTTCGGGGTGAAGTTGCATTTTTCGCTCATATGCCATTTTACCAAGCGTATTTAAATCTTCATGTTGAATTAATGCTAACGCTTCTTCTTTACTCATTCGTTTCATGGTAACTCTTTATGATAATTTATAAACCACACACCTAAAAGGCTTGAAAGTGGCACAATACTAAGCCCCACTAAAAAAGCAAGGGCATTAAAAGACGTATGTCGTATTAAAAAAAGAACACTGATACATAAAAAAGCATAGGAAGCCAAACGGTACGGTGACAATGCCCCTTTGTAGCTACGCAAAACATTGCGCGTACTCTTTTTCACTGTTTCTATCGTTGAAAGTTTAGCAACTTCTTCGTCATCATAGAGTCCGTGAGGATCTTCAATCACATCTAACAATTCTCTATCATCACCCACGTCACCTTCTTGCACTCTATGCTTTATCATTGCTTTATAGGCTAAAAAAGAACTTAACGTAATCATCATCGAACAGACTAATGCTATTTGTGTGTTTAAAAGCCATAACGCATTTTGTAGAATCCCTATCAAAACTACTACACTATCAACAATTACGACAGACCAAAAAAATGATTTAGTCATTATCGTCTTCAGTAGAATTTTGGTACTTTTTATACCGAACATCATCTTTAAGTTCATCTAAGGATTTAACTTGTTTTTTATACGCTTTATAGACATTTAAAATAGCTGCTGCAACACCCCAAAATACACCTACCCAAAGAAGCCATGGTGTGTTAAAAAAGTTCTTCAACATAAGTCCTATGCCAACACCAAGTAAGACGGCTACTACGATCGATATACCCAAAGAGAGTTGTTCAGCCCCTTCAATGATTCTACCTAATTTTGGTTTTTCACTCATTTAATAGCCTTAAACACTTTAGATGCCGCTACAATAGTATCTTCAATCATTGCTTCACTCATAGCGCTTGAGATAAATCCTGTTTCAAACTGGCTACACGCAAAATAAAACCCCTCTTGTAGCATTCCTTGATGAAAAGCCGCAAATTTTTGGGTATCAGACGTAAGTGCATCTGCAAAATTATGTACTGGTTTATTATTAAAAAAGAAACCAAACATACTGCCGATTGCATTTACTTGAAGAGAAATTCCCTCTTCTTGGGCTGCTAATCTTAACCCTTCTACCAAATGTTTAGCTTTTTGCTCTAAATCTCTATACAAGTCTTCATGTGCAAGTAATTTCTTTAAAGATGCATAGCCCGCCGCCATCGCTACAGGATTTCCACTCAACGTCCCTGCTTGGTAAACAGGACCATCCGGTGAGAGTTTATCCATAATCTCAGCTCGTCCACCAAATGCACCAACAGGCATACCACCACCAATAACTTTGCCAAACGTAACCAAATCAGGTTTTGTAGCATAGACACTCTGTGCACCATACAGATGTGCTCGAAAACCACTCATGACTTCATCAAAAATAAGCAATGCTCCGTGTTTATCACATAGGACTCTTAATTCTTCAAGAAACTTTGCGTCTGCGGGTACAAAGCCCATATTGCCTGCTATTGGTTCAATAATAATACATGCAATATTTTTGGAATTTTTAAAACACTCTTTAACACTTTTAATATCATTGTATTTTGCCAACAACGTATGCTTGGTTAAATCAGCAGGAACTCCAGGAGAACTCGGTGTTCCAAAAGTCACAGCGCCACTGCCTGCTTGCACTAAAAGTGAATCACTATGCCCATGGTAACAGCCTTCAAACTTAATAATATCGTCTTTACCCGTAAAACCACGAGCAAGTCTAATAGCACTCATCACTGCTTCTGTACCACTACTCACAAAACGAATCTTATCTATGGCTTCAAATAGCGAGCAGATTAGCGTTGCTAGTTTCGTTTCAATTTCAGTAGGAGCGCCAAAACTAAGACCTTTTTTAACCGCTTTAATCACTGCTTTTTCAATTGTTTTATCGCTGTGTCCAAAAATTAAAGGCCCCCAGCTTTGCACGAAATCCACATAATGATTTCCATCAATATCGACCAAATAAGCGCCATCGCCTTTTTTGATAAACAACGGTGTTCCTCCAACACTTTTAAAAGCACGTACAGGAGAATCAACACCGCCTGGGATAACTTTTTGCGCTTTTTCAAAAGCTTTGATACTGTGTTTATACTTCATTTTTTGCAATCCTTGTATCATACTTGTAGCTAATTAATAGGCTATTTTACTTTAATTTGTGTAAATAAAAAGTAAAGCCCTA
Organism: Sulfurospirillaceae bacterium; assembly: GCA_028693565.1. Classification (GTDB taxonomy): domain Bacteria; phylum Campylobacterota; class Campylobacteria; order Campylobacterales; family Sulfurospirillaceae; genus Sulfurospirillum. The sequence goes on from JAQUVE010000042.1 coordinate 9,838, forward strand.
TTTGTTCACATTTGAAACATAATAATACAAGCTGTTAATCTCTTGCGAAGTTAAAAAATAGGTGGGCATAACGTTGTGTTGTCTGTTCATTGCTTGGAAAAATCGTGCTTTACTAAGCTGAGTAATTGCAGGTGCTTTAAGAGCCATTTCTTTGCCTTTTTGGATATAGGTCGCAATGACGCTACCCTCACCTTTTTCGCCATGACACTTGTTACATCCAATGCCTCGTGGGTTAGAATAGAGCATTTTAGCATACTCTTTTTGGGTGATAAAATCTTCACTAAAAAGTGATGGCATTGCTAATAAAAGCAAAACAAAACTTATAAAAAAACCCTTCATCTCGAACTTTTCATCCTCTTTTTGATACACTGATTTACTTTCGTAAGCTCAAGCTCAATACTAATTTGGTATAGTATCAAAAATGAACTAAAAGGGAGTTTTGATGCAACTTCTTGATGGCAAAGCACTATCAGATACTATCAAAATAGAATTAAAAAAAGAGAGCCAGACTTTAAATGAAAAAGGAATTACCCCAGGTCTTGCTGTTATTTTAGTCGGCGATGATGCCGCAAGCCAAACGTATGTTAAGATGAAAGAAAAAGCATGTGATATAACAGGAATTTACTCGATTATCCATAAAATGCCCTCCACTATCTCACAAGAAAAAATCTTAGAAATTATTCATATGATCAACCAAAACCCTAATATCGATGGAGTATTGGTACAGCTTCCTCTGCCTAAACATATTGATACAACAAAAATCATCGAAGCGATTGACCCAAAAAAAGATGTCGATGGCTTTCACCCTTTCAATGTAGGGCGTTTAGTTTCAGGACTTGATGGCTATGTTCCATGCACCCCATTGGGAGTGATGCGTCTTTTAAAAGCCTATCATATTGATCCAAAAGGACTTAATGCCTGTGTCGTTGGAGCGAGTAATATTGTTGGTAAGCCGATGATGAATCTGCTACTTAATGCTTTTGCTACCGTTGATATATGCCACATTTACACAAAAAATCTTAAAGAGCACACCCAAAAAGCAGACCTTGTAATTGTTGGGGTAGGCAAAGTTAATTTGATTACTGAGGATATGATCAAAGAAGGAGCCATTGTCATTGATATTGGTATCAACAAAACAGACGAAGGTAAAATCGTTGGTGATGTTGACTTTGAGCGTGTAGCTCCAAAATGTAGTTATATCACGCCCGTTCCTGGAGGTGTGGGACCAATGACCATTGCGATGCTTTTAGAAAACACCATTCACGCTGCACAAAATAGATAAGGGAAAACGCTCACCTATGAAAAATTCACTTAAAAAATTCTATGCTTTTTCAAATAGCTGGACGGGAACAGTCATCATCGTTTTATTAGTTATCTTCTTTGTTGCACAAGCCTTTGTTATCCCAAGTGGGTCTATGAAACGCACGCTTTTGATAGGCGATCACCTCTTTGTGAAAAAATTTGCTTACGGCATACCCACACCGCATATCCCATGGCTTGAAGTTCCTGTGTTACCTGATTTTAAAGGAAATGGTCATTTGATAGATGGACCCAAACCTCAGCGTGGTGATATCGTTGTTTTTCGCTACCCGAAAAATGAAAAAATTCATTATGTTAAGCGTTGTGTCGCTACAGAAGGTGACGAAATTCTTTTTCAAGATAAAAACCTCTATATCCATTTTGCTGAAGGCGATGACTACATTAAAACACACTTTGACCAATCAAAAATTGTCCTTATTTCTGGAAAGTTATGGGTTAATAATCCTTATAAACAAACCTATCGTGGTATCCAATATGACGATAAAATAGATATTTTTGAACAAATGGGTCTTTATATGTCAGCCAATGAGCTAGCGATGAAGCCTGCTATAGTACAAGAACTTCCTAAACGTGAAGGGTATATGTACAATGCTTTTTATACGAAAGTCGAAAATGGACATTTTTATATGATGGGCGATAATCGCGACCACTCTAATGATAGTCGTTTTTGGGGTAGTGTCCCTTATAGCCTTATCGTAGGGAAGCCGTGGTTTATCTATTTTTCATGGGATGACGATTATAAAATCAGATGGGACCGTATGGGACGATTTGTTGAGTCTATGCAATTTGATGAGCGCTTTTTCTAATGGATACCGTTAGTCTTTTACAAATTCTTGCCACGATTTTGGCGCTTTTAATAGCGATCATTGGGCATGAAATTATGCATGGTTATGTGGCTTATCTCCACGGAGACACTACGGCTAAAAATGCAGGAAGGCTTAGTATCAACCCAATCAAGCATGTAGACCCTGTAGGGACACTTCTTGTTCCTGCTATTTTATATATTTCAGGTGCACCTTTTATGTTTGGCTGGGCAAAACCTGTTCCAATTTTTATCCCAACGGTGATTCGCAATGCTGGACTTAAAGGAGCATTACATGTTGCTCTTGCTGGCATTGCCTATAATTTTACATTAGCTATTATTGCGGCATTAGCATTTTCACTCTTTAAAGATATTCATACCATTGATGGTTATTTTAGTTATTTCATAGCTTACTTTTTAGTACAATCAATCGTATATAATGTCGTCTTAGGAATGTTCAATCTGTATCCGATTCCTCCACTTGATGGCTCACACGCACTCTCTTATATTGCTGCGATGCTAGGTTGGAATAAACTCGTTGATTGGCTTGAGTCAATACAACGCTATGGGATGCTCATTTTAATGCTTTTTATCGCAACACCTTTATCAAAATACTTTTTTGCACCTATTCATTATGTTATTAAGTTGTTATATTAATTTTGGATTTTCTAATAATCCTTGTGCTATAATCAAAATTATTACCCGTAAAGGAGTTGCTTGAAATTTTTTATCGCAACAGATCATGCAGGCATTGCTATTAAGCCCGATGTCATAGCGATGCTTCGCAATAAAGGTCATGAAATTATCGATTTGGGTCCTTTCAATACCGATCGAGTCGATTACCCAGATTATGCCCATGCGCTCTGCCTTGAAGTCCTGAAAGATACATTAGCGCATGGTATTCTCATATGTGGTTCAGGGATTGGAATGAGTTTGAGTGCTAATAAACACATTGGTATACGAGCGGCTCTTTGCCATGATGCCTATACTGCTGAAATGGCACGCGCGCACAATGATGCGAATGTTTTATGTTTTGGACAAAGAATTGTAGGATTAGGTGTGATTGAATCTATGCTTAATGCATGGTGCAACACCTCTTTTGAGGGCGGAAGACATGCCCTAAGAGTTCAAAAAATAGAGATATAATTATGATTGCTGATTGGCTCATTGCAACTATCCTTTTTTCTACGTGCCTTTATCTTCTCGTAATGGTGTTTTATTTTCGAACTCTTCTTCGAAAAGAGAAACGTAGCAACATCGTGGTTAAACGAACTCTTAGCGATGCTGAAGTAGTAATACGCAAATATCAAGTACAATTGCAACGCTCTCTTGGCAACATTGATATCTTAAGTGATGAGCTCAAAAAAGTCAAAAATGATCTTAAGTCTCTTCGTACTCGTAATAGCCAATACAGAATGGAAGGCGATAAGTTACGACAACATATTAAGGATCTTGAAGGAAAGATTGAGGCGCTCTTATAATGGGAATCGAAATGGTTTCATACACTGCGTTCTCTTTGCTTCTTCTTCTCTTTCTATCTCTAAAATTAACTATTTTGAAATAACAAAGGCTATCTTATGCATACACTTAGCACTGTAGAAAAAAAGTATCTATTAGATTCAATCCGAGAGATTGAAGATTTTCCAAAACCGGGTATCAAATTTAAAGACATCACCACACTTTTAGGAGATGAAAAAGCATTTAATCTGTTAATGGACCATCTTACCAATCGTTATAAAGAGATGCACATTGATTATATTGCAGGTATCGAAAGCCGTGGTTTTATTTTTGGAGCAGCACTGGCTGCACTTTTAAAAACACGCTTTGTTCCAATCCGTAAACCCGGAAAGCTTCCTTATACAACTATTAGTGAAAAATACTCCTTAGAATACGGTGTTGATGAAGTGACAATCCATATTGATGCGTTTTCAATGCCTAATAACCAAAAGCCTAAAGTACTCTTGATTGATGATTTAATTGCAACAGGAGGGACAGCAACTGCTGCGGTAAATCTTATTAATAAAGCAGGTGCTGAATGTATTGAAGCCTGTTTTGTCATCAATTTGACCTTTTTACAAGGTGACTTGGATATTAAAAAAACGACATCCGTCTATTCCGTTTTAGAGGTTGATTAATGTATATTCCAAAAGCTTCAAAATATGATCCCGATGTAAACGGCCACTTTGGCATTTTTGGTGGAAGGTATGTACCAGAAACCCTCATGCCCATTTTACTCGACCTTGAGCGAGAATATGAAAAATTACGCTTTGACACCTCTTTTTGGGCTGAAGTTGAGGGTTATTTTAAAGATTATGTTGGCCGCCCTTCTCCGCTTTATTTTGCAAAAAACATCTCAAAAGAACTAGGTGCAAAAATCTATCTTAAGCGTGAAGATTTGAACCATACAGGTGCACATAAAATCAACAATACAATTGTACAAGGTTTAATTGCTAAAAAAATGGGCAAAAAGCGTGTTATCGCTGAAACAGGAGCTGGACAGCATGGTGTGGCAACAGCAACCGTTGCTGCGCTTTTGGGACTTGAATGCGAAGTGTTCATGGGTGAGAAAGATGTTGAACGCCAAGAGCTCAATGTTTTTCGCATGAAGCTTTTGGGAGCAAAAGTTCATAGCGTTAAAAGTGGCAGTAAAACACTTAAAGATGCCATGAATGAAGCCATTCGCAATTGGGTCACCCATGCAAGAGACACATTTTATATTATCGGAACTGTTGCAGGACCACATCCTTATCCTATGATGGTTCGAGATTTTCAAGCAATCATTGGGTATGAAGCAAAAGCACAAATTTTAGTTAAAGAAAAGCGTTTGCCAGATATGGTTGTTGCATGCATTGGTGGCGGTAGTAATGCTATGGGGCTTTTTAGCCACTTTTTAAACGAAGAAGGCGTTACATGTGTTGGCATCGAAGCAGGCGGCCATGGCGTTGATACTGAAAAACATGGTTGTTCATTGGCAAAAGGAAGCCCTGGAGTGCTGCATGGACAGATGAGCTATCTTCTTCAAGATGAAGATGGACAGATTTTAGAAGCACACTCTATCTCAGCAGGACTAGATTACCCTGGCATTGGTCCAGAGCATGCGTATCTTAAAGAATTAGGTGCTGCAAAGTATGACCATATTACAGATAAAGAGGCATTAGATGCTTTTGTGTGGCTTTCACAGCAAGAGGGGATCATTCCCGCTTTTGAAAGTGCTCATGCAATCGCTTATCTTAAAAAAATTCCACGAGATGAGATTAAAAACAAATTAATTGTCATCAGCCTTTCAGGTCGCGGTGACAGAGATATGGTTCAAGCCAAATCAATTCTTGATATACACTAAGAAAAAGGCCTAAACGTGGAAGCACTGTTTGTAGAATGGATGAAAGAATATAGTTACATTATCTTATTTATCTGGAGTATTTTAGAAGGGGAAAGTGGCCTTATTATGGCTGGAATCCTTTCGCACACCGGTGATATGAATCTGTTTTTTTCAATTTTTGTAGCAGGTCTTGGCGGGTTTGCAGGAGATCAAATCTACTTTTATATCGGTCGTTTCAACAAAAAATATGTTTATCGTAAACTCAAAGGGCAACGCCGAAAATTAGCGTTGGCCCATCTTCTTCTCAAAAAATATGGCTGGCCCATTATTTTTATGCAACGCTATATGTATGGACTTCGAACCATTATTCCTATTTCCATTGGGTTAACTCGTTATAATGCAAAACTATTTGCCTTTATCAATCTTATTTCAGCTTGGTGCTGGGCTGCTATCACCATTTTACCTGCGTGGTATTTTGGAGATGAAATTCTAATCGTTATTCATTGGGCAAAATCACATTGGTATTTAGCGATGCCACTTGCTCTGATTGTTGGAGGAAGTATTTACTACTATTTCCATAAAATTGCAGATAAAAAACTAGAGGATATACAACATGCAAATCGAAATTAAAAATCAAAAATTAAATGAACAAAAAGAGACAACACGTATTGTATTTGTTGTAGCCAAGGATTTTACACATTCTTGGATTGAAGACAAAGACACCTTAAGTATGTTAGATTTTAAAGCTGAGAATGAAGAGTGTTTATTTGTGGCAACTCATAATATTTTATATGTTGGTTGTGAATCATTGGATGCAGACGATATTCGTTTAGCAGCAGCTAAAGCGTATGAGTATTTGCAAAAAACAACGTTAAGGCAAGCATGTATTGGTACCTATTCACTTGATTGCCCAGGGATTAACATTAAAGCCATGGTTGAAGGTTTTACATTGGCTAGTTACACTTTTAATGCCTATAAATCTAAAAAAGAAATTTCAAAATTTCAAAAAATCATTCTATGTTTAGAGGACTATAGCCGCAGTGATGTTTCAATGGAAACTGCCAACAAAGCACTGAATGCGGGTACTATTATCGCTAAAGCCACTAATTTTGCCAAAGAAATTGTTAATGCTATCCCTCATGATATGACACCGCTTGCATTAGCCAATGTGGCTCAAACACTCAGTGCTTTGCCAAACGTTACTTGTGAAGTCATGGATAAAGATTTTTTAGAAGCGCAAGGGATGAACGCCTTTTTAGCCGTTAATCGTGCAAGCGTGCATCCACCTAAGCTTATTCACTTAACGTACAAGCCTGAAGATGCCAAAAAAAGAATTATTTATGTAGGCAAAGGACTCACATATGATAGTGGTGGACTTAGCTTAAAACCAAGCGAACATATGGTCACGATGAAAGCTGATAAAAGTGGTGGAGCTGCCGTTATAAGTATTCTTAAAGGTGCGGCTGAACTCAAACTTCCTTTTGAAATTCATGCCATAATTGGTGCAACTGAAAATATGATTGGTGGTAATGCTTATAAACCAGATGATGTTTTAATCGCCAAAAATGGAAAAACAATCGAAGTACGCAATACCGATGCAGAAGGTCGTTTAGTCCTTGCTGATTGTTTAGCCTATGCACAGGAGTTTAAACCGGATCTTTTAATCGATATGGCTACGTTAACAGGAGCATGTGTTGTAGCTTTGGGTGAGTTCACAACAGGGGTGATGGGGCATAATGAAACACTCAAAGCCTCTTTTGCTGAATCATGTGCTAAAAGTGGTGAGTTAAGTGGTACACTTCCTTTCAATAAACATCTTAAAAAACTCATTAAAAGCTCTGTCGCTGACATCTCCAATATCAGCTCCAGCCGTTATGGTGGTGCTATTACAGCAGGTCTTTTTCTCGATCATTTCATTGAAGAAGAGAATAAAGATAAATGGCTACACTTAGATATTGCAGGCCCTGCCTATGTTGAAAAAGCCTGGGGCTATAATCCTTTTGGTGCAAGTGGTGCAGGCGTTAGAGCAAACCTTTACTGGATGATTGACGAAGCAAAAAAATAATTACGCATACCCTTTGGAGTGCTATGAAACAAAAAATTGTACTGATTGGGGCATCCACAGGAGGCCCTGGTCATCTTAAAAAAATCTTATCGGCAATGCAGCAACCATTTTCAATGCCGATCATCATCGCACAACATATGAATAGTACATTTATTCCAAGTTTTATCAATCAATTCAAAAGCGAGTTGAGCTTTCCAGTACACGCTATTGATACATCAATAGAGCTCAAAACATCAGAGATTTTTATTTGTTCAACCAATAGTCGCCTTAAAAAAACTTCTTTTTCATTGCACATTGAACCGATACAAAATCTCGAAACACCTTATAATCCGAGTGTTGATACTCTTTTTTTCTCTGCTGTAGAATACTGTAAAGAGTGTGACATCTTAGCTATTTTATTAACAGGAATTGGTCAAGATGGCGCTATGGGGTTAAGTGAACTTCAAAAAAATGGAGCAACGTGTATCGCTGAAAATGAAGAGAGTGCCATTGTATTTGGGATGCCAAAACGTGCTGTTGAAATCAATCCTCTTATTAAAGCTATGCACTTAAATGATATTATCAATACTATTAAACTATTTGGAGCGTCATAATGTTATTTTGGAAAAAGAAAAAAGAACCCTTAACTCCAAAAAATGAAATCAAAGAGCCACAAGAATTTAATACCTTTGGATTAAATGATATTTTATACTATATAAAACGTGAAATTGGTGTTGATCTTTTTTCGAAAAACAGTATTATCGAAACAAAACTTCGTCTTTTTTGTGAAAAAAGAGAAATTTATAGCTTTCGAAAACTCTTTGAGCATATTCAAAAAGACACTCTTATAAGACAAGCATTAATTGACTTAGTGACTGTCAATGAAACCTATTTTTATAGAGAAGAGGAGCAACTTGCTTTAGCAGTTGATTTTGCACTTGCAAATAGTGGCATGATTAAAATCTTATGCGCACCATGCGCTTCAGGTGAAGAAGTTTACTCTTTGGCCATGATGCTTCATGAAAAAAACCGTAGCGCTCATTCTTTTAGTATCACGGGAATTGATATCAACTCTGAAGCCATTGAAAAAGCGGAACGTGGTGTTTTTTCTGAACGCTCATTGCATAAGCTAGATAATAAACTCAAAGATAAGTTTTTTACCTTTCAAGATAAATCATTTGTAACAAAGAAAGAGTTTTTTTCTTCTGTTTCCTTTAAAAAAATTAATATTTTTGACTATGATTTTTTGGCTCTTGGTCAGTTTGATATCATCTTTTCACGCAATATGCTTATTTATTTTGATGATGAATTTAGGCTCAAAACTATTGAACGATTTTCGAAACTCCTCAACCATAATGGCAAACTATTTTTAGGGCATGCTGATATTATTCCAGACAACCCCTTTTTTACAAAGTATAATAATCAAAGACTCTCTTATTACGTAAAAAATTAAATTTTTCGTCAATTTCACTCTATTTAAGTTTTATCTTTAGTTATTTAGATAGAATTTTTCCTTAATTTTTGCAAAAGTATTTTTGCAATATATCACTTTAAAGGAAATCAGTGAAACAATCTTCACTTATTAAAAATACAGGAATTCAAATTCTTGTTGCTATGGTTATCGGTACTTTAGTTGGTGTCCTTATGGGCGAAAACGCTGTTATTTTTAAACCACTTGGTGATATTTTTATTCACCTTATCAAAATGCTCGTTATTCCTTTAGTTGCTTTTTCAATGATATCAGGGGCCGCTAATTTAGGTGATAGCCCAACAGCTGGCAAATTAGGACTCTATACCATTCTTTTCTTTCTCATTACTTCTGCTGTTGCTGTTGCTAGTGCAATTTTTTCAGGTATTGTTTTTCAACCAGGCGTTGGAATTGATTTAAGCAGTGTTGAGCATATGTTCTCTAACAAATATGCTGCGCAAGGTGCGCTTCCAACAGCTATGGAAACTATTATTGGTATGATCCCTGTCAATATTTTTAAGTCTCTTGGCGATGCAAATATTTTACAAATTCTTATTTTTTGTCTCTTTTTTGGTGTTGCTCTTTCAAAACTTTCCAAAGAATCACGCACACCCTTAATCAACGGCTTAGAAGGTATCATTCAAGCACTTATCTGGATGGTTAAAGTCGTCATGTATATTGCTCCAATTGGTGTTTTTGGCTTAATGGCGGAGTCAATTGGTACATTTGGATTTAATGCTCTTGTTCTCGTTATGAAATTATTTGTCGTCTACACAGGTACCATTTTATTTTATGGATTTGTTTTTTACCCTATTATGATTAAACTTTTTTCAACGATGCCTGTTATGAAATTTATTTCAGTCATGAAGAAACCACAAACCGTTGCACTTTCAACTGCTTCATCTATGGCAACGCTTCCTGTAACCATTGAAACATGTGAAGTAGATTTAAAAGTTTCAAAATCAAC
>JAQUVE010000043.1 GCA_028693565.1 Sulfurospirillaceae bacterium
CCCATAAAAAAGCTCCGTATAATCGTGTTTTTGTCGACCTAATTATACTTAAAAGTGCCTATTTATGGGCTTTGTTAGATTGATTTTAGTTGGTGTTTTTACTGGAATCTATGTGCGAAAGTTGAGAATTTAAATAAAACCCAATCACTAATCATCGTAAAATATGCCGCTTTGTTGTAAAGCTCTACACAATGTTCCTTAAGCCACAAAAGTCGTGGTATAGCACTCAATGCAAAAGTTTGTCCACTGCTCAGATAAAAATCAAGCTCCATCGCTAAGGAGTGCTCTTTCAATGCCTTAACTTGTTCACCTGCCCTACTGTCGACATTGGCAACACCCCAAAGCTCATTGTTATCTTTATCGTACACCACGATACCTTCTCGCATACTCGAAGCCGACACCGCAATAATATCAGCAGAGTCAATCATAGCTTGAGCAATCACTTCTTGGATGCATACTTTACAAAGTTCCCATCCTCTTACATAATCAAAACGCATCGAACCTTCAATGCCCTCTTCGCTCAAATGCGTCCATTCACGTTGCGCTAACGCAATCTGTTGACCCAATGTATCAAACAGTACTGCTCTAATACTCCCTGTACCCGCATCAATCGCTAATAAATAGTGCATGATCAACCTCTTAATTTAGCTTGTTCTAATTCCCAGTACTCCATCGCAAAACTATCCTTGAGACTTAGACTTTTGTAACCACCTAACTGTTCGGCTCTTAGCATTGCTTTCATCGTATGTTCGTTAATATCCCGTATAATTTCCGCTTCTTTAAGCGTTTTACCAAAGCTTACTGTCCCAAATCCTTCTAAAACAGCCCAATTGGGAGCGGGATTGAGCATCAGTTCATCTGTTTTATATTTTTCAAAATAGCGTATGTATTTTTTAATATATTTTAAAATCTCTTTTTCGTAATTATCCCTTAAAATGATAGGAACTCTTTTGGTTCGGATGATATGCTCTGGTGTTAAAACCCCTTTTTGACTGACATTTAGCTCCTTCATGGACGCAAATGTTTGAGCGATTTTTGACTGATTGATGACCATTTCCACCGCATAACCCTTACATTCAGACATAATCGTTTGAAGTTTTTCTAAATCATACGTGCGTTTGGCACGAATATATTTTATAGCCGTATTTTTTTGAAGATAATCCTCCGCTATTTTGACGACTTTAAGCATTTTTTGATAGCTTTTCATCCCATGGTTATCAAAAGTAAAAACACCATGATGCATCAAAATAATTCCCTCTAATTTCGCCCAATCCACTTTGCAGGTTAGCTGGCTGACCACCTTAGCAAGCATAAATCCTGGCATAACATAAGGCACTATCAAAAAGTGTTTACCGTAAAGTTTAGAAAGGATTCTCTTACCGTTTTTCGCATTGCTAATGGTAACAATGGCATCAGCATGGGTATGATCAACATACTTAAAAGGAATGAGTGCGTGTAAAACCGCTTCAATCGAAGGATTTGAAAAACTCTGATCACTCATCGCTTCTCTTTGAAGTCGTACCATATCCGTATCGCTCAAAGTATCATATTGCAATAAATCCAATAATTTGTCTATTGAAACTGGCGCAAAACCTTGCTCATCAATCGTATCAAGATTGAATCCGCTAGCTTTAACATAAATCGTATTGCCTTCTTTTAACGAAGTATTGCCTCCTCCATGCAAAACTAAATCTTGATTTAATCCCATTAACCTTGAAGTCTTAATTCGCAAATCTAACATCAAAATCCTTTCAACATGAAGTATACCAGCAATTATAGCAGTAAGTCTTCAAACTGCTCTTAATATTGTTTTAATCTATTTCCACTATAATGCACGCAATTCCAAAACTTCTTAAACGGACTTCACCTAAAACCTACCAGATTTGAGCAACGACTCAGTGAGTATGTAGGTTTTTACATACTTTTTGTTGAGTTGCCTCCTAAATTAACTCAAAAATTTTTATGTAGTAGAGCATTGCTTTACGAAAGTGTTTCATAAACACTTGTAATTCTTTTCATTTTGTTTTGGGAAAATTAAACACATGGAAAAACATATGCAAAACCTTACATTTGAATCTTTTGGACTACACCAAGATATTCTCAAAGCCGTCGTCGAAGCGGGCTTCAAAGAGCCAAGCCCCGTACAATCAGAAGCCATTCCTTTAGTCTTAGCCGGTCATGACATCGTAGCACAAGCCCAAACGGGTACTGGTAAAACGGCTGCTTTTGGCCTTTCTACGATGAGTATGATAGACCCAACTCAAAATCGTGTCCAAATTCTTGTAATTACACCTACACGCGAACTAGCCACTCAAGTCAGTGATGAACTTTATTCACTTGGCCGCTTTCGTGGCATAAAAACCGTTACGATTTATGGCGGTAGTTCGTACTCACGCCAAATCGGTCTGATTGAAAAAGGTGCGAGCGTTATCGTTGCAACCCCTGGTCGTATGCTTGATCTTTTAAAAAACGATAAATTGTATAATTTCGCTCCACAGATTGTTATTTTAGACGAAGCAGATGAAATGCTAGACATGGGATTTTTAGAAGACATTGAAGAGATTTTTACCTACCTTCCTAAAGAGCGCCAAACACTACTTTTTTCAGCGACGATGCCTGAGCCCATCAAAAGGCTTGCTAGCAAAATCCTCAATGAGCCAAAATTTGTCAGTGTGACTCCAAAAGATCATACGACTAACGAAGATATCGAACAACAATATTACGTCATTAATGAGTACGAAAGAGACAATGCGATGATTCGTTTGCTTGATGCCTTAGAGCCTGAAAAATCCATCGTATTTTGCCGAACTAAAAAAGAGGTCGATCGTCTCTCCACTCAACTTATGGCGGTAGGTTATACTGCAAAAGGTCTTCATGGCGACATGGAGCAAAACCAACGTGAAAGCGTCATCAAAGCATTTCGTAGCTCACAAATCGAACTTCTTGTCGCAACCGATGTTGCCGCTCGTGGTCTTAATGTCGCTGATATTAGCCATGTTTTTAACTATCATATGCCTTTTGATCCAGAAAGTTATGTTCACCGAATAGGCCGAACGGGGCGTGCGGGCAAAAAAGGCGTTGCCATTACACTTGTCACCCCTATCGAATTTCACTCCATGCAACGTATCGGTAAAAAAGTTGGTTCAAAAATCGAACATAAAATTGTTCCAAGTTTGAGTGATGTTAAAGAAAACAAGCTGGTTAAAATTGCTGAAGAGATTAGAAATGCAGAGCTTAATGATAGCGCATCAAAACTTTTGAGTATCCTTGAAGAAGATATGGATATGGCACAAATCGCTCTAAAACTTCTCTCAAACCTTTTAAAAGAGAATACCCCTGTAGGCCCTAATAAAATAGGTCTTGATAAAAAAACCTTAGAATCCGTCGTTAAAAATATCGAAGAACGTGACAATAATCGTGGTAGAAGCGGTAGTGGACGTGGTGGTTATAGAGGCAATGGTGGCGGTTCACGTGATGGCGGTAGCCGTGGTGGATACCGTGGAAATAGCGCACCAAGAGAAGGTGGAAGCCGTGATGACCGTCCAAGAGGCGATAGAAATTCTAGCTCACGTGATGGAGCACCTCGAACTGATAGCCGACCACCAAGAGCCCCCAGAGGCGATTTTAAACCAAGCGGTGTACCCAGCGGAGACGGTAGACGTGCTCCTAGAAGTAGTGGTAGCCGTGGTAGCAGTGAGGGTAGACGCTAGTCTTTGAGGTGATGGCGTGAGCGTATCACGCCATCATACCCTGTTGTTTTGACTGCATCTAAATATACTTTATCTTCGATCCCATCTTTTGCCACAAGGATCGCCGTTTTTGTTTCTAAAAGTACTTTTAAAGTTTCCACACCTTCCACTTTTTTCAATGCTTTTTTAACCGCTGTTGTGCAAAGCGGGCAATGCATACCCTCAACTTTAATGATTAACTCTTCTTTAGCAAACAGTATCAATGGTAATAGAAAAAAAATAATTTTTTTCACGCTTATTCCTCAAAAAATATATTTGCCACTTCAGGATAGATAAGCAATCCTATAATAATGACAAATACAACCGCGTAAATCATACGATTTTGCTTCCGTTTAGTCAGCTCACATGTAAGGCATTGTTTTGTATATGCACGGTATGAAAGGTACAAAATTCCTAATGACAATAACGATAAAGGAATTCTAAAAGGGGTTAGTGATTCTAAAAATCCTAAAAATCCAAACGAAATGCCAAAAAGTAAAAAAAGTAAAGGTGGTAGGCAACATGCCGTTGCAAATAATGCTGAGATTAATGCCGTAATGATACCTACTACCTCTTTTCTCATCTATATTTTTTCCTGTGATACAAAGCTATAACGGAAGCTCGCAGGTGCGTAATAATCCAATACTTCATCGTCCACTTCGGCGTAAGGATATCCAAACATATTAAGTGGTTTTTGCATAGGTTCAGGCGCCAACACAAAATCTCTACCGAAATTATATCCCATCCAATTCATCTCCCAATTACCAAAGAAGTAATCACGCACTTGCTGCACTAGCGGGTCTTTAAGCGTTAATTTTTCAACTAAAATCACTTTGGTAACATCAGCAGGATCACATGGAACCCATCCTAAGCCATCGATGTAAAACTCTGCTCGGCAATGTTCTGCCCCTGTGATTTTCGCTAGACCATTGGCATCACTACCACCACACGCTTTGGAAAAACGAGATTTACCTAAACGAATCCCAAACACTTCACGTGACGGAACACCCACACTACGCAACAAAGCAACAAAAACCGAACTTATATCCGTACATTTTCCACCTAATATATTGTGTTCAATCGCCTTGCCTGCATCTCCTACACCGCAACCAATGACGCTATTGTCACGATACATATTTTCGGTTACCCACAAATAAATTGCTTTTGCTTTATCCAGTGGTGTTTTAGCCTCTTTCGTAATCTGTAATGCTAACTCTTTCACCTTCCCACTGGTTGGAATATGCGCCGTTGGCTTTAAAAAATGTGCTACTGCTTTAGGATACTTCGTTGATGCGGTTGCTTTTGAAAAATCACTGGTGCGTTCATACGTTGTTATTGTATAAGTAACTTCGAGAATTTTTTCGCCACCACTTTTCCATTCAGCATAGAGAGTACGTGCTTTGTAAGCATTTTTATCAGTCACATAAGCTTTGGTTGCATTGGCATTAAATTTGAAATCACTCATACTTTGATACGTACCTTCTAAAGGTAGTGGTATCCATAATTTAGTGATTGCTTTAGCATTTTCGTGTTGGAGATTGTAGCTATTTTTGACATAAAAAACACGCTTTAATCCAGTTGCCTCTTTTGCTTCAAGAATTGAAACCTGAGGTAAAATCACTGCGGTAGCGCCAAATGCTATGCAGCCTTGCATAAATATTCTTCGTTTCATTAAAACTCCTAGAATTGAAATTGCAACGAAGGAAGGGGACATAAATATGAAACTAAAAGAGTTGCAGTTATGTGTGGTCTAAGCCTTAGACTTCGTGCATTAAAATAATTCTACAAAGAGTATGCTTAAGATAATCTCTAAAAGTTTTTATACATTATAGAGATTATCTACAGCTTAGTATTTATGCTTTTTTCGTCACTTTTTTAACTGTATGCTTTTTTTTACTTTGTGCTAAAGTCTGTTTTTTTGTTTTTTTACTAGCAACATGCTTACTCGTTGCTTTTTTAGCAACAACGTGTTTTGTTTGTTTGTGGACTACTTTTTTAGGTGTAGCTGATACCGTACTAGTTTCAGCAAAAACCATCGTTGAAAAAAGCGCTAGAATAAGTGTAACAAAGAAGAGGCGTTTGAACATGATGTGTTCCTTTAAAGGTGATTTCGAGGGCGCATTATAACGGATAATTTTAAATTTATAGCAACTTATTTAAACAGCCGAAATCATCGCATTTCTAAACTATAAAAATCACTATAATTTCCTAAAATATTTTAATTTATTGAAAAAGTGAATACTTTTTGCTTGTCATATTAAAAGATATATTTAAAAGGATCAATATGCATTTTTTAGTCGTAGATGATAGCTCAACTATGCGCAGAATTATTTGCAACACTTTGGGCAATATCGGTTATACCAATATAACCGAAGCAGAAGATGGAGTGGAAGCCCTTAGAAAAATAAAAACACAACAATTTGATGCCATCATGACGGATTGGAATATGCCTCGTATGAATGGGCTAGAATTAGTTAAAGCCCTACGCGCAATGGAAAGTTATAAGAATGTACCAATTATTATGGTGACCACGGAAGGTGGCAAGCGAGAAGTCATTACCGCTATCAAAGAAGGGGTTAACAATTATATTGTTAAACCTTTTACGCCTCAAGTACTCAGAGAAAAACTCCAAGATATTATCTAAATTTAGAAGTTAATCTCAAAACAATTTTTAGCCTCTAAGTATTTGTAGTGGAGGCTAAAGCCATGTTTAACAACAATCGCATTCGCGATATACAATCCTAACCCAAGACCAGTCGTTGAACCTTCCATTTCGCGATTAAAAGGCCGTGAAAAATCCAATCGTTTTTCTGGAATTTGCGTACCATTGGAACAGACTTTAATGCTCTTTACACCCAAACTGACCTCTATGTCACCAATTGAGTGTTTCAATGCGTTATCCAATAAATTTTTAAGCGCTGTAGCAAACAACTCAAAATCAACCTCTAACAATGGACCAGACTTTTCGGTTTTGATATGAAAACGCTTTGTATCGCTCATCACTAAATCCATCGCATGATCACAAATATCTACTAAACGATACTCTTTTTTATGTAACTCCCATTCGTTAGAACTTAATTTTTCAACTTTTACCATTTCACCCAACAAACTTTCAAGCCGCTCAAAAGCACGTTCTAATTGCTCTTTTTTAGAGATATTTTCTAACGATTGGGATATGATTTTCCCTTTCATGATGGGCGTTTTAAGTTCATGTAAGATATTGCGTAAAAAAAGAGCTCGTGACTCTTTGAGCAGATGGATTTTTTCCATGGCGATATTAAATTCATGTGCAATTTCCCCAAGTTCATCTTCTGCTTCAATTCTCATAGCTTTAAAATCTTGTTCTTCTCCAAATCGCATTATGGCTCTTTTAAGGTTTTTAAGACGTAATAATTTTCGTAACACAATGCCAAAAAAGAGGATAAAACTCACGTTAATAACCCCACTTAATATCCAAAGTCTTTGAGGGGAAAAGGTATTGGTGTCTTCTAAGATAGGTAAATCTCGAGGTGGCGGTGGCATATCGAGTTTAGGAGGCTCATTAAAATGGTGATGTGGCGGTGGCGGCTTGGGGATAAAAAAAAGTTGATTTTCATAAACAACCATCTGTGAAAAAGGATCATCAATGACTTTTTCTCCATCACGCAAAAGCTTTTCTTTTGAGTATGAACTACGCTTCACATGCAACTTAGCAAGCTGTGCATCTTTATCATGGGGATTATCAAATAAGATTTTAACACCCATCATAAAACGCTGAAAAGTTAAAAACTGTACATCATGACTTTGACGTTTGTACTCAAAGACTAAAGCACCGTTAATGACAATAAGGCTCAATGAAAATAAGACAGAAACTAGGGTGATGATGGAAGCTCTAGCCATTAACAAATTTATACCCAACCCCTCTAACTGAAAGGATAAATCGAGGATTTTTAGGGTCATCCCCTATTTTTTGGCGAATCCGCCCCATAATCACATCAATACTTTTAAGGCTACTTTCGTATTTAATCGATCCAATATTAAGCAGTAGCTCTTCTCTAGATATGACATAACCCTCTTTTTTTAACATGTAACTTACAATATCATACTCGGCTTGCGTTAGCTTTAAAGCTGTCGTTCCTCGTGAGATAAGATGTTTAGCCTCATCGATTGCAAAGATAGCTTGTGCATTGATAGGTAAAGCGCCTCTACGTAAAATCGCACGCAAACGATACGCTAGCTCACGAGGATCATAAGGTTTAGGAAGATAATCATCAGCCCCTCGCTCAAAGCCCATCACTTTATCATTCATATCCGAGCGAGCTGAGGAGATGATAATGGGTAAAGTAGGTATCGCTTCTCGCACAACTCTGCATATCTCTAACCCATCCATTTGAGGAAGTGACAGATCAAGCACTAAAGCATCAAATGTCTCATTTTGCAATGCACTTAAACCATCAAGTGGTGTGTAAGCCAGTGTTGCATCAATCCCTTCAATGAGTAGTGCATGGCCTAATAATTGCGCTAATTCAATATCATCTTCAATAAGGAGTATTTTTATCATAAGCGATTATAGCGAAGGGAAAGTAAATGGAAAGTAACAAAACCGCGCTCTGCTTTCAACGCGGTTTTGCTCTTTAAGCACTAAGGCTAAGTGTGGATGCAGTTGTACTATTTTGCGTCGCATACGAAGCAATAATTTGCGCTAAAAGATTTTTCATCATAGAATCATCTTTTTCTTGATTCATCCCAACACTAGCCTCTTTCGAAGCTTCCTGATACGCCATCGCTTCTTGAGAAGTTACTTTTCCATCACCATTACTATCAGCCGCATCAAAGTTATTTGATAATGTTTCAAATAATGAAGAGAGCGTGCTATCGGTTGAAGAAGTACTCGAAGGCATAGCACTAAGTTCTTCTTGCGTGTAACCTGTATCTTCTTCACTACCTGAAGAAGAAGGTGGCGGTGGAGGCGGTGGTGGAGGGCCACCCGCAGCCATCGTTCCTTGTTGTCCCATAATGGATTCAATTGAACTGGTGAGTTCATCAATACTGACAACACCATCTTGATTGGTATCGAGTGCTGAAAAAGCTGATGCGATACTACTTGTATCACTACTGCTACTATCCGAAAGGGCTAGTGCGGCACTGCTAAATTCAGCCGAATCGATAGAACCACTCGAATCGCTATCCATAGAAGTAAGCAACGCTTCTGCGAATTGTGAACTCATCGAGCTTGTGGAACTACTGCTATGGCTTCCATAAGAAGTATAAGCTGACGTCCCATAAAGAGAGTATGATGAGATATTCATCGTCTCCTCCTTGCGCTAATTTGGGAGCATTCCCATGTGTTATCGTAGCGCTAAAGGGGTAAACGGTGGGTAACATTTATGCACCTATACTATTTAATTTCTTCTTCGATACTCTTCATATCCAAAATGACTGGTCACTTCATAACTGCCGTCTTTATGCAACACTGCCAAATCAGGAAGTTTGACCCCATTAAAGGTGGTATTTTTCACAATGGTATAATGAATCATATCTTCAAAAATGAGTTTATCGCCGATTTTGAGTGGTGCATCAAAACTATAATCACCCATGATGTCCCCTGCTAAACAAGTGGGCCCTCCAAGGCGGTATATGTAAGGCTTTTCTCCCACCTCTCCCGCACCTCTAATAGCGGCACGATACGGCATAGCAAGGGTATCGGGCATATGTGCTTCGGCTGAAATATCTAAAATGGCGATGTTCATGCCATTGTGGACAATATCTAAAATACTGGCCACGAGTGGACCTGTTTGCCAACCTACCGCTTCACCTGGTTCTAAATAAACTTTTATACCATGGTACTTGGCTCGAAAATCGCAAATGATTTGAATCAATTTTTCAACATCATACCCTTCACGTGTTATATGATGCCCACCTCCAAAATTGACCCATTTCATCTGTGGTATCAAATCACCAAAGCGTTCCTCAAACCCTTTTAAAACTTCTTCAAGCGCAGAAGCATCTTGCTCACAAAGGGCGTGAAAATGCAGCCCTTCTATGCCCTCAAGTTTATTGTATTTCATATTTTCTTTCGTAATGCCAAGGCGACTATAAAGACCACAAGGATTGTATAAATCAACAGGGCTGGAAGAGACTTCAGGATTTAAACGAAGCCCACAACTGGTTTTTCCAATCGCCTTATTTTTGTATTTTTCCCACTGGTTAAAAGAGTTAAAAATAAGATGGTCACTTAGCGCAATGACTTCGTCAATATCCTCTTCTTTATAGGCAGGTGAATAGGTGTGAATCGTTCCTTTAAAATATTCATGCGCAAATTTGGCTTCATGAAGACCGCTACACGTACAGCCACTTAGGTAATTGTCCACTAATGGGGCAAGTGCTTTAAAGGCAAAGCCTTTAAGTGCTAAAAGTACCGTAGCACCTGAGCGTTGTGCTACCTCTTTGAGCAATGTTAGATTGGCTTCCAATAGTGCTTCTTCACACACGTAAACAGGTGTTTGAAGCTGGTTTAAGACGGTTTCAATGGCACTTTTTTTATACATTTTTATCTCCCTATATGAGATGCAAAATGTACCATTTTTCGCCTTAATAATTAAAAAAATGGCATAATACGCCTACATTTAAATCTCCCATGAGGACAGCAGCGTCTTGAAACATCTTATTTTTGTGGTTGTTTTTTTATACAGCTCTTTATTAATTGCCGCCTCATCTATTGACTTGACTCCACAAGAAAAAGCTTATCTTGCCACTAATCCTACCATTCGTGTATGTGTTAATCCCACATTAGCCCCTTTTGAATTTTTAACGGTAGAGGGAAAATATCAAGGCATAGGAGCAGAATTACTCGAACACGTTGCCGATAAAATTCCTTTAAAACTAGAAATCATTCAAACCTATTCATGGAAAGAGAGTTTAGAGAGAGCTAGAAACAATGAATGCGACATTGTCAATTTTATCCCGCAAACATTAGAATTTAACAAATGGCTTCTTTTTACGGAGCCTCTCTTTTCAGATTATAATGTTTTATTAACGCGAAGCGAACATCCTTATATCTCTGATGTTCATTCCCTCGTTGATGAAAGTCTTGCACTAGGAGAAAACAGTGCTCTATACGAGCGCTTGAGCCATGATTTTCCCAATCTAACTATTTTCTCTGTTGAAACTCCCGAAGATGCTATCTTTTTAGTCCTCAATAAAAAAATTGATATGACCATTCGCTCCGCTACTATTATGTCTTACACGATTCGCAAGCAAGGACTCCTCAATCTCAAAATTTCTGCTGTTCTAGAAGAGTATAAAAACATCTTCAAGATAGGTGTTGTGGGAAACAATGAAGTCTTGCGTGATCTTCTTAACAAAGGTATTGAAGCGTTAAGCACTACGGAAAAAGAAGAAATAGTCAATATCTATAGCCCTATTGTTTTTGACCAACGATTAAATAAAAAAGTTTGGTACGTTATCATTACAATTTTTCTCAGTATCGTCGTGGTTTTACTGTGGAACTACACGCTTCGAAAACAAGTTAAAAAAGAAATTGCTATTAATCTTCTGAATCAAAAGATTATGGTACAGCAAGCCAAACAAGCCGAACTTGGTCAACTCATCGGCAATATTTCTCATCAATGGCGAGAGCCTTTATCCAATCTAAGCAGCATTAATTTGATGATGATAGCATTTTTAGAGTACAACAAAAAAATAGATAAAGATTTTTTACTCACTAAATTTAAAGAGGTTGAAAATACCTTAGAATTTATGTCACAGACGATGCAGAATTTTTTAGAATTTTATAAGCCTTCTACCGTACAACAAAATTTTACTATCTATGATGCTATACAACAAACGCTCTCTTTGGTTGAAACAAATATATTAGCTTATAAGATCACTATCAACATCACGGGTGATAAACAAGCTCAATTGTATGGAATCAAAAATGAATACATGCAAGTATGGCTCAACCTCATCAACAACGCTATTCGAGCTTTTCAGCAAAGTAATATTGCTAACAAATACATTCGAATTATTATTGATAAAGAGACTGTCCAGATATGCGATAATGCCAAAGGGTTTATCTCACAAAGTGATCTTTCAAAGGGTATTGGTCTCACGATGTGCTCTACAATTCTTCAAAAATATCATAAAAAACTGGTTTTCAAAAACTCCATGGAAGGTGTTTGCGTTAGTATTGAGTCTTCAATTGAACACGCCAGTCTTTTTTAACAGCCTAAACGATACCCCGCTTCTGCAATCGTTTGTATAAACTCTTTACCTACTTTTTTGCGAAAACGCATCACAAAATTGACAATGGCTTGATCACTTACACAATCAAAATTCCATACAGATTCACACATCATGTCTTTTGTAACGATACGATTGGCATTGGCCATCAAAAGCTCAACAAAAGCAGCTTCTTTTTTACTAAGCTCAATAAGCCCTCCTTCTTTGTCATAAAGTACTCTATTTTCAGGCTCGTAGCTATAGCCATTTTTTAAAATAATTTGGTTAGAAGGCCGAAAATGCTCCGCACATTTACTGAGAGTATCAATGAGCTCCTTGTATTTAATAGGCTTTAAAAGATACGCTGTTAAATTAAGTGGAATTGCACGAAACAAAAACTCTTCATTCTTATTACCGCTTAAAACGACAATAGGCAGATGCGTATTATCTTTGCGTATAACTTCTATCAAATCCAAGCCGTTTTCATCATTAAGTTTGATATCGCAAATGATCATATCAATGGTTTCCGTCTGCATCGTTTGCTTTGCTTTGGTGATGGTATCGCAATGAAAAATTTGTTTGACAAAAAGAGCTAACAATGTCATAAAGTTCTGTGCGAATTCTTCATTATCTTCAACAAATAAGACATTTTTGTCTTTAAGTATCTTTATCATGTCACGGTGCTCCTATGGTTTCCGTTTCTTTTTGTAACAAATTATATTAAATTGTTTTTTTAATTTCAAATTTTGTTTTTGTAAACTTTTTGGCAACAAAAGCAATTTTTTGCCTTAAAATCGAACTTATTGTAACTTTTTTAGGGTAATGATCTGTTTAAAAATATCGTTTTAGACAAAATTATCATACCTATCTCATTTATATCTCATTTTAATAATAGAACGATGATAAATATGAGATACACCGAGCGTATAATGGGCTAAGTATTCAAAAAAAAGAGCTTAAAGAGGAACTAAGAGCGCTTTTAAGGTGATGCAATAGTGCGGGGTTTTGGACTATCGCATTCAATCCTAGAATCACGTCGAGTGAATTTCTAAAAACACTACATTTCAGTAAGGAGAATTGTTATGATTACATTTCTTTGTGCACTTGCTATTTTATTCGTTGCCTATTTTACCTATGGTAAATTTGTCGAAAAGACTTTCGGCATGGATGACAGTCGTCCAACTCCAGCAACAACACAGGCCGATGGCGTTGACTTTGTACCTATGAGTACAGCAAAAGTCTATCTAATCCAATTTCTTAACATTGCAGGACTTGGACCTCTTTACGGCCCTATCATGGGTGCGCTTTATGGACCAGTCGCATTTTTCTGGATTATCCTAGGCTCTATTTTTGCCGGTGGTGTTCATGACTATATGGCAGGTATGATGTCTGTACGTAATAAAGGTAAAAGCCTTCCAGAGTTGACTGGAGAATACCTTGGTGAAACAAGCCGTTACGCTATGCTTTTTGTAAGCGTTATGCTTCTTTTATTTGTTGGTGTTGTTTTTATCGTAGGCCCTGCTGCTTTGATGGCAAATCTAACATTTGAATCAGGTGGTCCTGGTGTATTTGCAGGTACCATGTTTGCTAGCAAAACATTTTGGATTGCTGTTATTTTTGTATACTATTTTGCATCTACTATTTATCCTATTGATAAAATCATTGGACGTTTTTACCCATTCTTTGGTGCTGTCTTAATGTTTATGGCTTTTGGTGTCGCAGGCGCTATGTTATTTCACGGTCTTGCAATTCCAGAGATTACTAGCTGGGCTGATTTTACACATCCAAAAGGATTAGCGATTTGGCCAGGACTTTTCTTTACTATCAGTTGTGGTGCGCTTAGTGGTTTCCATGCAACACAGTCACCTTTAATGGCACGTACTCTTAAATCAGAAAGTAAAGGTCGCGTTGTATTTTACGGTGCGATGATTACAGAAGCGGTTATTGCGATGATTTGGGCAAGTGTTGGTATGGCATATTTTCCTGATGGAATCCAAGGTTTAAGTGCTGTTCTTGCAAAAGGTGGACCAGGCCTTGTGGTCAATGAAATCACAGTCGGCTACCTTGGTGTGTTTGGTGGTTTATTAGCCATTCTAGGTGTTATCGCAGCTCCTATCACTTCAGGTGATACAGCGTTTCGTGCGATTCGTCTAACCATTGCCGATAGATTTAATATCCCTCAAATGTCTGTTCAAAAAAGATTGATGATTTCTGTTCCTATTTTTGTGATTGCCTTTTTTATCACACAAATTGGCTTTGCAGCAATTTGGAAATACTTTACATTCTCCAACCAAATGCTAGCAGCTTTTGTTCTCTGGACAGGAACAGCTTATCTTTATCAACACGGACGTAATATCTGGATGACAGCTCTTCCTGCAACTTTGCTAACAGGTACCTTAGTGGGCTATGTACTGACTGCTAAAGAGTTCCCTTTTGGCCTAAGCCATACTATTGCTGTTAATAGCGGTTTGGTAGTTGGACTTGCTGTATTCCTCTACTTACTTAAAATAAGTATCTCACGCAAAAAAGTGATTGCTTAAATAAAGCATTAATATCAAATGGTGTAGAGTAAGCTGGTAAGTTTTCAGCTTACTCTATTTTCATGACAATAGGCTTTTGAACCACATCGTTAAAAGTCTTATAAGGTTTTATTATGCTTCAACCAACACTTATAGCCGCAGGAACCAATATTACTGGTACTCTGAAAATGCACAATGAGTTGCATCATCACGGTACAATGGAAGGCGATATTATCTCCTCGGAAACCGTCATCATAGAGCATGGTGCACATTTTCGTGGTACTATTTGCGCTCCAACACTCCTTGTTAGAGGCACTATTGACGGGGAAGCTCATTGTGATCTTGTTAAGATTATGGGGGGTGGAACGTTGCATGGCATTATAAAAAGTTTTATGCTTATCATCGAGCCTAAAGGTCAATTTGAAGGTATCCGCACAGTATGTGCTAAAGCATGGGATGAAAATGTACAAACCAAAAATAGTACTGAGTTTGATACCGAAAATATTCTACTTTAAGTATTAAGAGAACCTTTAATACACTCCTCGTGCAAGGCTGGAGTCAGATTTTGATGATATGATATAGCTCAATACTGCAAAACGCTATTAAAGGTCAAACATGAAGATTTTACTCTTGGAAGATAATTTTCTAATTCATACAACAATGATTAAAAGACTCTCATCTAAAGGTTATAAAGTTGATGGATTTGTCGATGCAAAAAAGGCAATGAAAGCCATTGATGAAGGCTATAACTGTTTTATCTTATCACTTGCAACCCAAACAACCCAGAGTTTGCAAATGCTACAAAGCATTCGAGATTATTATCCCGAAACACCTATCATTATGACAAATTGGCTTGAGGAATGTGAATTAAAGCTTCTCAAAGAAGCTTACACGCATGGATGTAATGATTTTATAAAAAGTCCATTTTCTATGGATGAAATAGAAATAAAAATTGACAAACTCTGCCATGTCAGACATGACGTAGTACATTTGAACGCAAAATGCCATTATGATTTTAAAACAAATATGTTACAATTTGGGAACAAAGAAAAACATTTTTCACGCAAAGAAAGCTTACTTTTTAATATTTTATTGACTCACAAAAATAGTCTTGTTTCTTTTGATGCCATCAAAGCCGTAGTCTGGGAGGGCGAAGATGTAAGCCTCGACTCTATTCGCTCATTAATACGACGTTTACGCCTAAAACTCCCCTTTAATTGCATTGACACCATTGTAGACGCTGGTTATATTTTTCGATATAATAAAATCAACTCGAATAATCTTTTTTTACAAGAGATTAAACGTTCGCCACATACAGTTTCAGCATAACAAAACGTTATGCTACACAAAGGAGTCTTTATGAGTACCGTGAGTATTAAGATCAAAACACTTGTTCTGTTTATCTTGTCCATCATCTTGGTTGCGGGCGTATCCCTTATGGTGACACGGTATGAAACATCAACATTTGGAAAAATACAGTTACATGAAGAAGAAAATCTCATTTTAGATTATAATAAAAATGAGCTCAAAGCCTACACTACAATGGCTGAAAAAGCAATCTCTTCTTTTTACGAAATGACTTCAGATGCGAATATCGGGCAAAAAGTCAAAGCAGATGCGCTAGTTTTCAAAAAGATTATTGAAGATATCTACAACACCAATAAAGATAAACTCTCCAAAGAAGAACTCCGTACACTTATTATCAATGTCACCAATGGCTATCGCTACAACAATGATGTAGGTTATTTTTATGCCTATACGCCAGAGGGGGTTAATGTCATACACCCTGCTAATAAAAATTTAGTAGGTAAAAACCTTTATGACCTCAAGGATAAAAATGGTGTTTATCTTATACGCGATATTGTTAAAGCAGCTAAAGAAAAAGAGAGCCTAACAAAATACATTTGGCCAAATCCTAAGACAAAAATTGACGAAGATAAAATCTCTTACAATTTCTATTTTGAGCCTTTAGATTTAGTTTTTGGAACAGGCGATTATGCTTCTAGTATTAAAGAGCATTACCAAAATGAGGCCATTCAAGTATTACAGAAACTACGCTATGCTGAAGATGGTTACTTTTATGCTATGAAAAAAGATGGAAAAGGTGGCTATGCTTATGCCTTTCATGGTATTAATCATGCTTGGGTTGATAAAGAAATAAAAATTGATTCAAAAGATTCACAAGGACGCCCTTATCGCCAACAGCTTATTGAAGGTGCTACTAAAAATATGAACGATGGTGTGTTTGTTACCTATAACTTTGCACACCCTGTGACAAAGAAAGATGCTCCAAAACTCGCCTATGCCAAGCATTTCAAAGAGTGGGATTGGATTATTGTTTCAGGTGTCTATATTGATTACATTGAAGCATTTACAAAAAAACAAAAAGAACATATTTCTGAGAATATTTCACATATGATGAGTGAAATTATCATGTATGGTTCACTCATCGCTTTATTTGCGGTTATTCTTATCTACTTCCTTCTTAATGCAATGGTTGCAAAACCATTGGTTGATCTTAAAAACAAAGCTCATAACCTTGCAGAAGGAGATGGTGATTTGACGAAACAACTGGATATTAAGAGTGAAGATGAAATAGGCAATGCCTCAAAAGAGATCAATAATTTCATCGAAAAAGTGCGTTCAACCATAGCCCTTGCAAAAACAACCAGTAGTGAAAATGCGTCTATCGCTCATGAACTTTCTGTTACAACCCTAGAGGTCGGCAAGCGTGTAGAATCATCGATGAATATCATCTCACAAGCAACGACGATGTCTCATACCATTAAGCAAGAGATTATTAGTTCCGTTGAAGAAGCCAAAAAATCAAAAGAAGAAGTCCTCAAATCCAATAAAGAACTACAAGCCGCTAGACACTCTATCCAAGAGTTGGGGGTAAAAGTTGAAACGAGTGCTTCAACCGAGATGGAACTAGCCCAACGAATTCAACAGCTTAGTAACGATGCTGAACAAGTTAAAAATGTCCTAACTGTCATCAGTGATATTGCCGATCAAACGAACCTCCTTGCACTCAATGCCGCAATCGAAGCTGCGCGTGCAGGTGAACACGGGCGTGGTTTTGCCGTTGTTGCGGATGAAGTACGAAAACTAGCAGAACGTACGCAAAAAAGTCTTGTTGAAATTAATGCAACTATCAATGTCATCGTTCAGGCAATTAGTGATAGCAGCGAGCAGATGAATCGTAACTCTAATGAAGTTCAAGAACTTACCACCATCGCTAAAGAAGTTGAAGATAAAATCAATTCAACCGTTACTATGATGAATATTGCCACCAATCTCAATGATAAAACCGTTGCAGATTATATTCAAACGGGTGAAAAGATAGATAATATTGTGCTAAAAATCGAAGAGATTAATACGCTTTCAACTGATAATACACGCAGTGTTGAAGAGATTGCAGGAGCCAGTGAACATCTTAATGCTATCACTGAAAAACTAAACGAAATCCTCAATAAATTTAGAACATAAGTAAAAGAGGTCTCAAACGAGGCCTCTTACTCCCCAGCTTTTCGAGCTATCACATCCATCCATATAGTGGGAATCACTCGCTTTAAAATCCCAAAAAGTTTTGTAGGAAATGTAACCGCATAGCGTGCCTTTGGTTTTGGTGACTCAATTGCTTTCACTAAAACTTCCAAAACGGCAACCGGTTCTAAAGTAAAAGGGGTTTTACCCTCTTTTTTAAGTCGCGCTAACGTTTTTGCATACGTCACACTATGCGCTGAGTATTCTTGATCAATATATTTTAAAAATTTTGAAAGCGCATTTTTTCGAAAATTACTTTGTATAGGTCCTGGTTCTATCAATACAACCTCTATACCACTACCATAAAGCTCTAATCGTAAAGTATCTGCAAGTCCTTCAATGGCAAACTTACTGGCATTGTATGCTCCTCGATAACTCATCGCAACAAAACCAAGAATGGAGCTATTATAGATGATACGACCACTTTTTTGTTTACGCATATAAGGAATAACGAGATTCGTCAATTCTTGTGTTCCAAAGACATTCGTTTCAAATTGTTCACGAAGCACATTACGTTTCAAATCCTCCACGGCTCCTGGTTGCCCATAAGCAGCATTATTAAAAAGCACATCAATGCGTCCATTGCTTTGAGCAAGAAGGCATGAAAGAGTGTTATTCATACTTTGTGTATCACATAAATCAAGTTTAAAAGCGTTTAACCCCTCTGCGATAAGACGGTTAACATCATCTTCGTCTCGACACGTTGCAAAAACATTATACCCTAGCTTTTTAAGTCCATGAGCACAGGTATAACCAATACCGCTGGAACATCCCGTGATTAAAATAGACTGACGCATCACACACTCACAATACTCTCGCCCGATTGAATCCAAGAACTTAAAAGCTCTCCAGTATAGAACACATCAATGCCGCAGCTTTGCAAGGGTGTGGTAATATCCATACTGTCAGCACATTTGAGGCATGCAATGATTTTCACACCATCTTTAATCATTGCTTCTACTTTAGCTCTCACCTCTGCATCTTCAGCGATTAAACGTTGTGAAGCGCCCCAAACGAGTACTTCAACCTCATTCATCCAACCTTTTAAGATAGCATTGTGCGCATAAAGACAGACCATATGCATCGCTGTCTCTTTATTGTCTGTGGTCCATAAGATTTTGGCTTTTTTTGACATTATAGTCCTTTTTCTTGTAAGAAGAAGTGCCCAAAGAATTAGCAAGTGAATCTTTGGGCAGAAAGATTATTTAACCTCGAAAGTCTCTTCAGGTTTCATTTCGATGATTTTCCAAGGAAGTCCTTGAACATTCAGCTCATCCATAAACGGTTTGGCATCAAATTGTTCCATATTGAAAACACCAAGTCCGCTCCATTTGCCCTCCAACATCATTTTAGCCCCAATCATTGCAGGCACACCTGTCGTGTAACTGACCGCTTGCGCACCCGTTTCACGGTAGCACACTTGATGGTCACAGACATTGTAGATGTAGATTTTGCGTGTTTTACCATCTTTAAGCCCTTCGAAAACACAACCAATGTTGGTGTAACCAACTGTTCTAGGTCCCAAACTCGCGAGGTCTGGAAGCAGTGCTTTTAAGAGTTGAATCGGTACGATTTTCACGCCATCGACTTCAACCTCATCAATGCGGAGCATACCCACATTTTCCAAACATTTCATGTGTGTGAGATAGCTTTGTCCAA
>JAQUVE010000170.1 GCA_028693565.1 Sulfurospirillaceae bacterium
AGGGCTAAGTAAAGCTCCTTTTATGCACTTAGCCTTTAGTGATGCGGAGATGGAACTGTTTCGTTCTATCAAAAGAGCATTTGATCCTAACAACATCTTAAATCCTGCCAAAATGGGTTTATGAGGTCAATGATACGATAGGTAATACAACTATTATGAAGTCGTTTATTTAATCTATTTTTTACTAAAATGTGAGGTTTTTGGTAGATTTGGCTGTTATACTATGAAAACTTAAATTAGCAACAAAAAATATATATAGTTGATATTTTAATGGATTATCATGGTGATTAGTTATACAGTAATGAGACAAAATTTTTAACTTAAATAAAAGCAGGGAGGGTTTATGAATATTCACGAATATCAGGCTAAAGAGATTTTTAAGCGCTATGGCGTTCCTACTCCAAATGGTTACGTTGCGTTTAGTGTAGATGAAGCTGTCCAAAATGCACAAAAGTTGGGTGGCTCAATTTGGGTCGTTAAAGCACAAATTCATGCTGGTGGCCGTGGCCTTGGCGGTGGTGTTAAATTGGCTCGTAGCCTTGAAGAGGTTAAAGATTTGGCCACTGAAATACTGGGCATGACGCTTGTAACACATCAAACAGGCCCTGCTGGTAAGTTAGTTCAAAAAGTTTATATTGAAGAGGGTGTTGATATCGCTGATGAGCTCTATCTCGGTGTTGTTTTAGATAGGGCGAAAGAGATGCCTATTCTTATGGCCTCACGTGAAGGTGGTATGGAAATCGAAAAAGTTGCTGCAGCAACGCCTGAAAAAATCATTAAAGTTGCGGTTGACCCATTTATTGGCTTTCAAGCATTTCATGGAAGAGAGTTAGCCTTTGGATTGGGGTTAGCAAAAGAAGAGATCGGAAATTTTATTAAATTTGCAGCTGCTTTATATAAAGTTTACATGGAAAATGATGCAGAGATGATTGAAATCAACCCATTAGTCAAAACAAAAAGTGGTAATTTTGTAGCACTTGATGGAAAAATGGGATTTGATGACAATGCTTTATACCGTCATCCAGAAATTGAAGCGATGCGAGATTTGAGTGAAGAAAACGCAGCTGAACGTGAAGCTGCACAGTATGGATTGAGTTATATTAAGCTAGATGGCAATGTTGGTTGTATGGTCAATGGTGCTGGTCTTGCAATGGGAACAATGGATACGATTAATTATGTTGGCGGCAGTCCCGCAAACTTTTTAGATGTGGGTGGTGGAGCTAATGCTCAAACCGTTGCTAAAGGGTTTGAAATTATTTTACAAGATAAAAATGTTAAATCTATTTTTGTTAATATTTTTGGTGGCATTGTAAGATGTGATCGAATTGCTAATGGAATTTTAGAAGCGACTAAACTAGTTGATGTACATGTTCCTGTTGTCGTAAGACTTGATGGAACTAATGCTAAAGAAGCAGCAGAAATTTTGCGTAATGCTAATATTAAAAATATTATTACTGCAACTGATTTAGGTGATGGCGCCAAAAAAGCAGTTGCTGCTGCCAATGGAGGTACACTATGAGTATATTAGTCAATAAAGATACTAAAGTTATCGTACAAGGATTTACAGGTAAAGAAGGAAGTTTTCATGCTGAACAATGTATCACTTATGGAACAAAAATAGTTGGTGGTGTTACTCCTAATAAAGGTGGGACAACACATTTAGATAAACCTGTATTTAACACGGTATCAGAGGCTGTGAATGCAACTGGCGCAACTGTCAGTATGGTATTTGTTCCACCTTCCTTCGTTGCGGATGCTGTTATGGAAGCTGCTGATGCAGGTATTGAACTCGCAGTTATTATTACTGAAGGTGCACCTGTTCGTGATATGCAAGCGGCAAAAGCGTATGCTGTAAAAAAAGGTATGAAAACTATTGGACCAAACTGTCCTGGTATCATCACAGCAGAAGAGTGTAAAATCGGTATTATGCCTGGTATGATTTTTAAAAAAGGCAATGTAGGATTGATTAGTAAATCTGGTACGCTAACTTATGAAGGTGCAAATCAAGTTTGTAATGAAGGCTTTGGTATTACCACCGCTGTTGGTATTGGTGGAGATCCAATCATTGGTCTTTCCTATAAGCAACTTTTACCGATGTTTGAAGCAGACCCTGAAACAGAAGCGATTGTGATGATTGGTGAAATTGGTGGTGACTTGGAAATTCAAGCGGCTGCATTTATTAAAGAACATATTAGTAAACCAGTAGTTGCTTTCATTGCAGGACAAACAGCTCCAAAAGGCAAACGTATGGGACATGCTGGTGCTATCGTAAGTGGTAGTGCTGGAACTGCAGCTGAAAAGATGGCAGCTTTAGAAGCTGCTGGTGTTCATGTTGTTAAATCACCTGCAGAAATTGGAAAAAAAGTTGCAGAGGTACTTAAAAAATGAAACGAAGTGATCAATTTGTAAATATTGAAAAAATGTGTTCGGAAAAGGAGAACTAGAATGAGTTTAATGACTGCTCCAAGCAATACACCAGTGTGGGTTAATGTTTCGAGGTGCAAAGCTTGTGATATATGTGTCAGTATGTGTCCAGCAGGGGTATTAGGAATGGTACCAGCACCCAATTCAACGTTAGGTTCGATGATAGAAGTGGTTGAGCCATCTGCTTGTATTGGATGTAAAGATTGTGAATTGCATTGCCCTGATTTTGCTATTTATGTAGCAGATCGAAGTGAATATAAATTTGCAAAACTGAGTGACAGTGCCAAGGAAAGAGCTGAGGCTGTAAAAAATAATAAATTTAGAAAAATTGGTGCATAAGGAGCTCAGAGAATGTCAAGAGAAGTAATATCGAGTGGAAATGCACTAGCTGCAAAAGCAGCAGTTGATGCAGGATGTAAATTTTTTGGTGGCTACCCTATCACTCCATCGAGTGAAATTGCAGAAGATTTAAGTAATTTATTACCCGCTAATGGTGGTAAATTTATTCAAATGGAAGATGAAATTGCAGGTATCTGTGTAGCCTTAGGTGCTTCCATGAGTGGCGTAAAATCTATGACCGCAACCAGTGGGCCTGGTATTTCACTTAAAGCAGAACAAATTGGTTATGGTTTTATTGCTGAAATTCCTTTAGTGATTGTCAATGTTATGCGTGGTGGTCCTTCCACTGGTCTTCCTACACGTGTTTCACAAGCAGACATTGGTCAAGCAAAATATCCAACACATGGTGATTTTGCTTCTATTTCTTTATGCCCAGGTAGTCTTGAAGAAGCTTATACTGAAACGGTTCGTGCATTTAACATTGCTGAAAAATATATGACACCAGTTTTTGTACTTTTAGATGAAACCTTAGGACATATGCATGGTAAGGCAATTTTACCTGATTTAGCTGATATTCAAAAAAGTATCGTTAATCGTGCTGAGTTTACAGGTGATCCAAAAGATTATAAACCATATGCTGCAGGGCCGACCGAGCCAGCTGTACTTAACCCTTTCTTTAAAGGCTACCATTACCATGTGACAGGTTTACACCATGGTGAAAAAGGTTTTCCTACTGAAGATGGTACGATTTGTGAATACAATATTGAACGTTTAATGAATAAAATCAATACTAAAACAGAAGATTTAGTTCATTATGAAGAGTTTATGCTTGATGATGCAGAAGTTTGTATTATTGCTTATGGTAGTATCTCTCGTGGTGCTAAAGAAGCAGTTATGAAACTAAGAAAAGATGGCGTTAAAGCTGGACTATTTAGACCAATTACACTTTGGCCAAGCCCCAAAGCTAAGCTTCAAGAAATTGGTAAGAGATTTGACAAAATTATGGTAACTGAACTTAATATGGGACAGTATCTTGAAGAAATTCAGCGTGTCATGAAACGTGATGATTTTGGAACATTGCATAAAGCAAATGGTCGTCCGATTGCACCGCTTGAGATGGTTGCAAAAGTTAAGGAGATGATGTAATGGCATTTAATTATGATAAATATCTTAGAGTTGATAAGATGCCAACACTATGGTGTTGGGGATGTGGTGATGGTATTATCTTAAAATCTGTGATTCGTGCTATTGATACAATGGGTTGGGATATGAAAGATGTATGTATCGTCTCAGGTATTGGATGCAGTGGTCGCTTTAGCTCATATATTGACTGTAACACTGTTCATACTACC
>JAQUVE010000171.1 GCA_028693565.1 Sulfurospirillaceae bacterium
GATCTTTTTCATAACCCTTCTTACAAAGTGGTTCGCAATACCGCTTCTTATTATGATGAAGGTGTTGAGAGTGGCAAAAAACAACTTGAGGTCAAAAACTTTTTAGCAAAAACAAAAATCAGACGTGATGAGCATAATTTCAAAGAAAACGAAGATAGCGTTGGTTTTATTTTTACCTTCATGCATGAGTTAGTGGAACTGATTATGGAGGGGCAAAAAGAGTATGACACTTTGCAACATTGCCTTTTTAAAGAAATCCTCAATAACTTTATCGATGAGTTTGTCGTTCATGTATATGAGCATAAACAATCCCGTATGTACCAATCAGTTGCCATTGTTCTGAATGCGTTTATGGCATTTGAGCGTATGTATTTTGAAGTCGCCAAACCGCCTGTTACGATGGTAGAGCGTAAGGCTAAACCTGTTGAGCCAATTTCTGGTGCAGAAGCAAGAAGGCGTGCTGAGAATAGAGCTAAAAAAGAAGCAGGATTGTTGGCAAAACAAGAGCGAGCTGTTCGGTAATTCGTAGGGATTGCCAAAGAGAAGTCACTTCTTTTTGGCAATCTCTAGCGTTTTGAGAGATGATTTAATAAGGAGGTGCTCAATGAACGAAAGCAGACGTGGCTTTGTTAAAAAAGCCGCCGTTGTAGGTGCTGTCGCTACCGTTGGAGTAGTTGCTGCACAGGCTTCGGGAGCTACTGTTTCGAACAGTTCAGGTGGCGTTGTTGTAGGGAAATCTAAGAAAAAAGAGATTACCTATAAAAAAACTCAGGCATGGGAAGATTTTTATAAATCTGCCATGTAAGAAATTAGGAGGCATAGCGAATGGAAAATTCTACAGCTCGTGCTCTAGCGACTACCGTAGGTCGTCGTTCATTTCTTAAGATGGCAGCTGTTGCTAGCGTTTTTGGCGCTACATCAGGTTTTGCTAGTGGAAATGTAACCAGAGCCGCTACCGAGGAAGAGGTTAAAAACCCATTCCCAGGATCAAAGATGGTCAAAACAATTTGTACCGCTTGTTCTGTTGGATGTGGTATTATAGCAGAAGTACACAATGGTGTGTGGGTTCGTCAAGAAGTTGCTCAAGACCACCCAGTAAGCCTTGGAGGACACTGCTGTAAAGGTGCGGACATGATCGATATGGTTCGCTCAGAAGTAAGACTTAAGTATCCAATGGAAAAAGTCAATGGCCAATGGAAACGCATCTCTTGGGATGATGCTTTGACTAAAATCGCCACTAAATTAGCAGACCTTAAGAAAAAAGATGGAGCAGATTCTGTTCAATTCTTAGGTTCAGCCAAAATTGGTAACGAACAAGCGTATTATTTTAGAAAGTTTGCAGCATTTTTCGGTACAAATAACACAGATCATCAAGCAAGAATCTGACATAGCTCTACAGTCGCCGGTGTGGCGAATACATGGGGTTACGGTGCTATGACAAATTCAATGAACGATATCCAAAATTCTAAAGCGATTATTATATTCGGAGCAAACCCAGCGGTTAATCACCCTGTTGGTTTCCAACATTTATTAAAAGCAAAAGAGCGCAATAACGCACAACTTATTGTTATTGACCCTCGTTTTACAAAAACGGCTGCAAAAGCTGATTATTATGCACAAATTAGACCAGGAACCGACATTCCATTCATGTACGGTATGCTCAATATCATTTTTAAAAATGGTTGGGAAGATAAAGAGTTTATTGATGCGCGTGTTTATGGGATGGAAGATATTCGTGCTGAAGCCGCTAAATGGACTCCTGAAGTGGTTGCTGATGTCACAGGTGTTTCTGTTGAAAAACTTATTCAAATTACAACAGTTTATGCCAAAAATAGACCAGGAACGCTTATCTGGGCAATGGGTCTAACTCAGCATACAATTGGTACAAGCAACACTCGTATGGCTCCAATTCTTCAGCTTGCTCTTGGCAATATGGGTAAAGCAGGTGGTGGTACGAATATTCTTAGGGGGCATGATAACGTTCAGGGTGCTACCGATATGGGATGTTTATCTGATTCTCTTCCAGGATACTACGGTTTGGCGGAAGGTTCATGGAAATACTTTGCGAAATCTTGGGGCGTGGATTTTGAATATCTTGAAAAACAATTCAAAGATAAATCATGGATGAGTAAAAATGGGTTTACCCTAGCACGTTGGTGGGCTGGTGTTGAAGGTGTTAAGAATGATGAAGCGATTGAAAATGCAGGTACGCATCTTAAAGCCTTAGTAGTCTTAGGTAATGGTATTACCTCAATTGCACAACAAGCTAAAGTTAAAGAAGCGCTTGATCATCTTGATCTTATCGTTTTAGCTGATCCATTCGTCAATGAAGCGGCTGTTTTAACCGACAAAAAAGACAATGTCTTCTTACTGCCTGCAGCTACTCAGTTTGAAACAAGCGGTTTAGTTGTTGCAACCAATAGAAGTGCTCAATGGAGATATAAAGTCGTTGAACCACTTTATGAGAGTAAACCTGATCAAGAGATTATGTTTGAACTTGCTAAGCGTCTTGGATTCTATGACCTTTATGTTAAGGGTATGATGATGGAAGAGACTAAAGATGGTAAGCTTCAAATGATTCCTGGTAAAACAACGTTTATTTGGCCAGAAGATGCATGTAATGAAATTGCACGTATCGTCAAAACCATTGGTTTAACCGGTTGGACAGCTGAGCGCGTTAAAAAACATACCGATAATTGGCATATGTTTGATGAGCTTACTTTAGAGGGAACAGGACCAATGAAAGGCGAATACTATGGTTTACCATGGCCATGTTGGACTAAAACACACTCTGGTTCACCAAATCTTTACGATACCAGCAAGCCAGTTAGTATGGGTGGAATGGGCTTTAGAAATAACTTTGGTTTAGAAAAAGATGGAGTTAACTTGCTTGCAGAAAAATCTGTTACCGTAATAGGTTCAAAGATTCAAGGCGGACATGCTGAAATCACCAAAGACAATATCGAAAAAGTACTTGGTATCACACTCAGTGAAGAAGAAAAAGCGATGATGGGTGCCAACTGGAAAGTGGATAACTCAAACTTGATTGTTCAAAAATGTATGGAAGCGGGTATTGCTCCGTACGGTAATGCAAAAGCAAGAGCAATCGTATGGAACTTCCCAGATAAAATTCCAATGCACAGAGAACCACTACATTCTCCACGTCCTGATTTAGCGACTAAATATCCAGCGTATGCGGATAAAGCAAATCACTTCCGTGTTATGACAAAGTATATCTCAGTACAAAGTGCGAAAGATTACTCTAAAGAGTTCCCTGTCAACTTAGTGACAGGTCGTTTGGTTAACCTTAATGGTGCGGGTGTTGAAAACCGTGCATCAAAATATTTAGCGGCATTAACACCAGAGATGTTTATAAGCTTTAATCCAGATTTGGGTGCAAGTTTAGGTGTTAAAGATGGCGATATGGTTTGGGTACACTCACCAGAAGGTACAAAAATCAAGGTTAAAGCGAAGTATTCACACTCAGTTGCTCCAAATATGGCGTTTATGCCATTCCACTTTGCTGGACATTTCCAAGGCGAAGATAGAACGGCTAATTTTCCAGCGGGAACGAAACCGTTTGCAAATGGTGAGAGTGCGAACACCGTAACAAACTATGGTTACGATATCATCACTCAAATTCCTGAAACTAAGGGCGGTTTGTGCCGCATCGAAAAAGCGTAGGGGGTGGATGATGGATTACGCAAGAATGAAATTTTATTGTGATGAGCAAAGATGTATCGAATGTGATGGCTGTTCAGTCGCATGTGCAGAAGCGCATGAACTTCCCGTTGGTATCAGTCGTCGTAAAGTAGTAACAATCAATGAAGGTATTGAAGGCAAAGAGTTTTCAACATCCATTGCTTGTATGCACTGTACAGATGCTCCATGTGAGCAAGTATGTCCAGTGGATTGTTTCTATATCAGAGAAGATGGTATCGTGCTTCATGATAAAGATAAATGTATCGGTTGTGGCTATTGCCTTTATGCGTGCCCCTTTGGTGCTCCACAGTTTCCAAGAGATGGTGCCTTTGGACACAAAGGTTCCATGGATAAATGTACGATGTGTGCAGGTGGACCTTTGGAGACAAACTCTAAAGAAGAGCGTG
>JAQUVE010000044.1 GCA_028693565.1 Sulfurospirillaceae bacterium
TAATGTTAAATTAATGCAATCATCTATTATCGAAAAAATACACTTCATCACAGAACTCTCAAGTTCCAATGCAAGAAGTGTCGAAGAGATAAGTTCAGCGTCTGAGCATTTATCGAAGCTTGCTGAAAAATTAAGTCAAACGCTCTTCGAGTTTAAAACAGCTTGAACCACTATATATAAAGACCATCGGGCAAAATAATTTTCAGCCAATGTTCAGATGTCTATAATCAATGATTAAGTAAAATTAATTATAAAAAATTATTTTTTTTAAAGGATTAGTTATGGAATTTGGAATCTCTACGCCAGCACTTTTGTTCCCAGCGCTTTCGTTATTGTTATTGGTTTACACCAATCGCTTTTTGGCAACCGCTCAGTTAGCGCGCATGTTGCATCGTCAAGAACAGAATAGTTTTGGGCAAAATGAGCAGATTAAAAATTTAAAATACCGATTGGAATTGACAAAGTGGATGCAAATTTTCGGTGTATTATCTATTCTTTTGTGTACGCTTTCAATGTTTGGCTTATTTCTTGGATTTAGCATGCTTAGCAAAACAGTTTTTGCAGTGAGTATGTTGGTGATGAGTATCTCTTTAATTATCTCATTAACAGAAATGTCAGTTTCAACCAGAGCGCTTAATCTTGAACTCAGTGATTTGCATGAGGAAAACAATAAGCGTTAAAAGGCTTTACAACTCTGCAAAATGAAGTTTGAGTCCTTCTGAACTCATAACAAAACCATTGATGATTATTTTACCTTCATGCACCATTTTATGATGCTTGCTGCACAATGGTATCAAGTTGTAGCGGTGGTTTTGATGAAAGTGTTCGATATTGCCATTTTCATCAGAACTTTCTTGCGCTTTGATATGATGCACTTCATCAACACTTTCATCGCAAAGTGCGCATTTTGCTAGGTAAAGATTTTTATTATATTTGCTGCGTTTTTTCTTTTTCAGCAGTTCAATTTCGCCTAACTCTCCCGCCATTTCACGGCGAATTTCATAGGCAGTTGTGATAAACTCTTTGTCCATATGCAACGATTTAGCAAACTCAAGACCGTATAAGGAGCTACCACTTCCTAGTTCAAGCTTACGATTGTAGAGGAGTTTATCATTTTCTTCATTATAACTTACACCTAAATGCAATGAGATGATTTGTTTAAGTTCGCTAATAAGACTTAATTGTCCTAATTGATGTAGGTGGGTTGCAAAGACAAAAAGTGAACCTAGATTGCTCAGTTTTTTAATGGCACTTGCCACAATAGCAAGTGCGGATTCAGTTTCGGTACCATGGCTGATTTCATCGCCTAATACTAGTGAGTTTGTAGAAGCTCGGTTGAAAATATTTTTAAGCTCCAACATCTCAACCGTAAAGGTTGAAAGTCCTTTGTAAAGATTGTCATGACTCACAATGCGTGTAAAAATCTTATCAAAAAGGGTAAAGCGCATAGAAGCACATGGCACAAAAAATCCTGCTTGTGCCATAATAACAGCGATACCTAGACTTTTCATTAAGGAAGATTTACCACTAGAGTTAATGCCATATAAAAGTACCCCTTGAACCTCTTTTTCATCTGTATTTTCAAGGGTAATATGGTCGTGCGAAAGTTCTTTGGGAATTGCGCCTAAAAAAATATCATTGGGGATGTAGATACCATTTTCTTCACGTGATTCAATCAAAGGATGACGAAGACCAATGGCTTCGACAAAACGCTCCTTATCCGTCAGAGGAAGAATATGTGGTCTAGCATAGCTAAACAGGGTAGCACATTTAGCATTGCTAATGGCGACATCCAGTGTGCCCACAAAGGCGATTAAATGCTCCAACGTCAGTGAATAATGCGTCTCAATGGTATCAAGTATCTCATCGTAGCGCTGTTTTACTAAAGCAATCATCTGAATTGTACTTAAAGTAATCTCTTGTGAAATCTCTTCAATGATAGGAGCTGTAATTTTCACGCTATTTTTAAGGTGGCGAAAGGTGAAATCTTTAAAGAAATGATGTTTACCTTCAATGGTAACAAAGCTTTGCATCAAACGCTCTTCAATCATGGCAAAGCGGTTTTTACTCATAGAGATATAGTATCCCTCACTTTCTAGCCAATCAATGCTTAGCGTCGATTTATTGTTATCTTCAAACAAACCAGCGATGTGTTCGACGATAATCTCTAGTACTGTTAAACGCTCTTGTTTAGTGTTTTGCATTTTATCGATTTGTGGGTAGATACCATGAACGAAGATATTTTCGCTGATTTGATCTTTTCGAAACTTAGCGCAACTATCAAGTAAAAACGTATTTTGAAGCATGGTAAAAAGTGCTTCACTCTCATCCAATAAATCTTTAGGTGTGGCTATTTTTTTAAAGCGTACCTCTTTGAAAATTTCCAAGATGGATTCAAGCGAGGTATTCAGATAATCAAGCTCCAGTGGATGCAATTTTTTAAGTGCAATACGCCTTAAGATGCGTTCTAAATCATACACTTGTTTAAGGGCTATTTCAAATTTTTTATAATCTTTAAGCAGTTGTTCACTTAAATCAAAACGCTCATTGAGTGTTTTAATATCACAGATGGGGTTAAGTAAACGCTCTTTTAAAAGGCGCTTTCCAATCGCTGTTGAGGTCTGGTCTATCAAGGAGAGTAGTGTCATCTCGGTTGGATTTTTAGCGATGATGCCCAGCTGTTCAAGTGCATTGTTTCCAATATACATATAGCGACTATTGCCCAGTAAAATAGGGCGATTCATCTTTTCGATGATATTCGCATCATGCTCGATGATAAATTCACATAAAATAGCCAGTGATTCGCTCGCATAAGGATAGCGTTCGATATCGAGGTATTCTATAGGTGTTAATAAAGAGCGAATGGCATAAATGCGTGCAAAAAGTTCATTTTGATAGGCGATTTTAAGACGTGTTTTATTGTGAGAGTGTGCGACACTTGGAGTAATTTCAAGGTAATTTTGTACCCACTCTTTATCAATGCTTTCACTATTGAACGTAAGTACCAATTCACTGGTTTTATAGGTTTGTAAAAGGTTGAAAATCTCATCTAGTGCATATGTTTTATCTTCTCTTGTTCCATGAACTTCATTGATAATCGTCTTACCTGTAGTCACATCAATGGCGGAATAACCTACAGAATAAATCTGATGATTGCAGTCGATTAATAAAGAAACAAGATAGTTTTCACTCGATTCTATCAAATAATCAAAGTTAGTACCAGGGCTTATGATGTTAGAAATATAGCGCTTCACATGAGGTGGTTCGCCTTTTTGGCGCACCAGTACAACCGTGTATTTTTTAGTTTGCACGATACGGTTTAGATACCTGTCTAGTGAAACGGAAGGGATGCCTGCAAGAAGAGGATTTTGGAGAGAATTTTCGATGATAGATTTATTTTTACGGGTGAGTTGAATGTTTAAAAGTTCACTAACCTCTTTAGCCTTACCGATTTGGTGCGTTTCATTGTTGACCTCATAGGTTTCAAAAAAAGAGCCAATTTCCATAAAAACAATCGTATTTTTACCATATTTTTCTTCAAAAAAAAGTTGTAAATCAAAATAGA
This sequence comes from Sulfurospirillaceae bacterium, assembly GCA_028693565.1. Taxonomy (GTDB): domain Bacteria; phylum Campylobacterota; class Campylobacteria; order Campylobacterales; family Sulfurospirillaceae; genus Sulfurospirillum. The sequence goes on from JAQUVE010000044.1 coordinate 3,566, forward strand.
TTTCGGTCAACAATTTTTCTTTGGAGTTGAGTAATGTTGCGATATTTTCTATCATAAAATTCTGCGTCCTCGCCAATAAGGTACTTTATTATACAAAATTGAAGCATAAAGTTTGGTTTACTCTAAAGCAGGACTTTGGGCGAAATAGGGTAAAATTAAAGAGATATTTTTGATAAGGATACATATGGAAATTGAAATTTCAACACCCGCTCTTTTATTCCCAGCGGTTTCATTGCTGCTTTTGGCATATACCAATCGTTTTTTAGCACTTTCACAACTTATTCGTTTGTTAAATCATCAATCTAAAGAGCATGAATCCTACGAACAAGTTGCTCAAATCAATAATCTAAAACAACGTGTTGAGTTGACGAAGTGGATGCAAATTTTTGGTGTTTTATCGATTTTACTCTGTACAATTTCAATGTTTGGACTCTTTTTAGGTTATCTTGAAATTGGTAAAAAGATATTTGGACTTAGCTTAATTTCAATGTGTATTTCTTTGTTAGCTTCGCTGATTGAAGTGGCACTCTCAACTAAAGCGCTCAATTTAGAGCTTGGCGATATGCACAAAAAGTGCAATAAAATTAAGGCGAAAAATGAATGAATATCTTAAAATTGGTGAAAAAAATCGTTTAGTGATTGCAAGACGCACAGACCATGGTGCTTATCTCAACGCTTTAGATGGGGATGAAGTTTTACTCCCCAACCAATACATTACCGAAGCGATGATAGACGGAGATGAGGTCGATGTCTTTGTGTATACGGACTCAGAAGATCGCATCGTTGCTTCAACCGTATTTCCTCTTGCCATGGCGGATGAATTTGGTTACTTTGAAGTAGTGGATGTGACAACCTTTGGTGCTTTTGTGGATTGGGGATTGCCTAAAGATTTATTTGTACCCAAAGCACTTCAAAAAATTCCATTTAGAGTGGGTATGAAGTTTGTGCTTCGTGTCTGCATTGATGATGAAACAGGACGTGTTATTGGTTCGCACAAATATGCATCCTATCTCAAAAAAGATTTTACAGAACTCACACTCAATCAAAAAGTAGACCTATTAGTACGTGAAAAAACACCCCTTGGTTATAAAGTGATTGTCAATAATCTTTACGATGGATTGATTTTTCATAATGAGATTTTTGAGTCTATTGCGGTAGGCGAGTTTAAAGAGGGTTACATCAAAACTTTACGCAATGATGGTAAATTGGACATTATTTTGCAACCGATTGGGATTGATAAAAATGAGAGTTTTGCGAGTGAAAAAATACTGTCAGTTCTTCAGGATGAAGGAGGTATGTTGCCTTTAAACTATAAAACAGACCCTGAAGAAGTGCAAAAAACTTTTGGATTAAGCCGTAAAGCGTATAAACGCGCACTGACAAAGTTAATGAATGAAAACAAAATAGCGTTAAATAATGAAGGTATGCACCTTTTATGAAACTGGCAATTATCGGAGCGGGGGCTTCAGGTTTGGTTGCGGCCATCGAAGCAGCCAAACGAGGTTTACATGTCAGTGTTTTTGAGAAAAATACAAAACTTGGTCGCAAAATTTTAGCCACGGGTAATGGTCGTTGTAATATCACCAATCAAACGATAAGTGCAGAACATTATCACTCCACTCAACCTCGTTTTATCAATGCCGCACTCAGCCGTTTTGGAAGCGCAAAATGCGTTAACTATTTTAGAGAACTTGGCCTTGAAGTACGTGAAGGGGAAAAGGGTAGACTTTATCCTATGAACCACCAATCTTCTACGGTTGTAGATATGCTTGTACACGCTTGTCGTCAACTAGGGGTGCAGTTTTTTACAGAGAGTGAAGTTGTTTTGCTTGAAAAAAATGGCGAAAAATTTTGTTTAACTGTCAACAATACTACACATCTTTTTGAGGCATGCCTTGTCGCTACGGGTGGGCTTGCAATGCCCACATTAGGTAGTTGTGAAAGTGGTTATGTATTTGCCAAGAAAATGGGACATACACTGATAAACCCGCACCCTTCTTTAGTGCAAATCGTCTGTGAAGAAAAAAGCATTCAAGCGCTTAGTGGTGTGAAAGTAGAAGGTGAAATAGGGGTTGTCATAGAAGGTGAGAAAAAGAAAAATGCCGTGGGGGACCTTCTTTTTACTCAGTATGGCTTATCGGGAAGTGCAGTTTTAGATGTTAGTAGAGAAATTTCATTGGCAATATCGCTCAAACGAAGCGTTTATGTGGTGCTCGATATTATGCCCCAATTTTCTAAAGAGCATTTAGAAAATTTACTCCAAAAACGTCTTAACTTTGCACAGGATAAATCTTTAGTGCTGTGGTTAGAAGGCATTATCCATAAGAAATTAGCCCCTTTTATCATCCAACAAGCCTCACTACCAAAATCTATCCTCGCTGCTTCTATGTTAGGGATGAAAGAGATTAAAAAATTGGTTTATACCTTGAAGCATATTAGTCTACATGTCAATGATACCAAAGGCTTTGGAAGTGCTGAGGTAACGGCAGGTGGCGTGGATGTGCGTGAGATTAATCCTGAGAGCTTTGAATCAAAAATGGTTAAAAACCTTTACTTTTCAGGTGAAGTACTTGATGTCGATGGGGATTGTGGTGGGTACAATCTACACTTTGCGTGGGCGAGTGGCTTTGTGGCAGGTAATGCAATAGGGAAGCGATAACTATATCTCTTCCCACACAAGTGCTTGTTTTATGTTATAAATATCACCTCGTTTTGGCGTAATGTAAAACTCTTCGATACTCAAACGCGAGAGTTGGTTGGCTTCATTGATCGCTTCTATTTCCTTTTCCAAGGAGCCTTTAAGATCATCCATATCAGCTTGAACCTCTTGTATCTCCTCTTCCACACGTTTAATATCATTTCGCTCTCGTAACACTCTATTGGCTCCACGAGCACCCGTAGCAATTTTACCAATGGTCGTTCTTGTTGCTAAAGATTTACCAAAAAAAGCACCTAAGATAGAAGAGCCTATGGAGATAAGTGTGTCGGTTGTAGCCACATTTGCTTGTGCTTCTTCACGCTCTAGCCTATCACTAAGCATATCGAGTTTTTTTTCCAGTGCCTCACTACTTTTATGATACTTTTGGTGTAGCTTATCTACTGCATCATCTATTGTTTCATTAAGTCTATCTTGGAGTCTGATTTTAAAATCACTCAAAGATTCATTTTGTTTTGAAAACAGCTTGAAGGTATCATTTTTATAGAGTGTGAGTTTGCATGTGCGGTAGATAAAATCCGTAAACTCTTTTTGCAAAAGTTTTAGCTCATGTTCATTTTGGATAAATGTTGGCACAGGAAAGAACGAGGAATTAGTGCGTTCTTTGGTTTCAAAGGGAATACTCTCGCCTTTTTGTGCCCTCTCAATTTCAACGCTTTGCATCGTCTCTTTAAGGGCAATTTTATAGACACATTCAATAGTTTGGTCGATATTTTTTGAGGCGTCATTCAAATGCACAGAACAGGACATAAAAAGAGTGGGTTGTAAATCATAGGTACTGCTTTGAGAGCAATAGCTGTAGCGTTGCTCCAATAAATGACTTATCATAGGTTTGGATAATATATTCTGGTTTTTTTGGTCTTTAATAGGCTCTGTAGTTTCTTGTTTGCTGGCTTGCGCCATAGGCATTTGCCTTTGTTTTACTTGCATCAGTTTACGAATATCTTCTTTTGAAATTGGCCCTTTAAGATAACTCAGTGCCCAACGTGTCGTAAAGACTTTAAGTCCATCTTCGTTGATATTTTTTAAGATAAATACACGTTTATCTAAGTTGGAGAGTAGGTTCATCAAAGCATTTTTATCAATTGCTCCTTCGCTAGCGGAGCTTAAGCCATCAATGACTTTTTCTTTATCTTGTTTGGTTTGTAAGCGTCCAATAAACCAAGTCCCAATGTTAGAAAGCCCTTTATAGTCAATGTCGACAGGATTTTGGGTGGAGAGAATGATGCCGATGCCAAAAGAGCGGGCTTGTTTTAAAAGGGTGAGCATTGGTTGTTTGGAAGGAGGATTGGAGGAGGGTGGGAAATAACCAAAAATCTCATCCATGTATAAAAGTGCTTTCAGTGATGAAGTTCCCTCCTGTCTGCGCATCCATGTTAGTAAGTGATTGAGAAATAATGTGACAAAAAACATGCGTTGCGCATCATTGAGATGAGCAATCGAAAAGATAGAAACTTTAGCTTTGCCTGTTTCATCGTAAAGCAATTTAGAAATATCTAAAGGCTCACCTTCTATCCACGTTTTAAACGAAGGATTGGCGATGATAGCGTTGAGTTTAAGCGCCAGTTTAAGTCTTTCATCTTGCGTGAAAAAGGTTTCAACATCAAAAATACCTATTTTCTTAAAAGGTGGAGTGACGATGCGAGTAATGAGCTCTTCCAATGTTAAGTCTTGGCCTTGCGTGTAGGCATTCATCAATAAAGAACCGAGTAAAATGGCCTCTTTAGAGGAAGCATCATTTTTTTCATCAATCAAAGATAACAGTGAGCTGAGCGTTGAATTAACCAGTGAAACGAGTAGGTCATTGTCTTCAAGTATCTCTTTAGGGGGTGCGCAAAATGTTTGTAAAATAGAGACTTGAACACCCGCAGAGCTTCCTGGTGTATAAATTGTAATATCAGCGGCATTTTTAAGTTTTGCAATCCTTTCAGGGCTTTGAAAATCTTCGCTAAGCCCTTTTCGCCATAAATCAGCTATTTTTTGGGCATGTTCACTCAGACTCATACCATTATTAATGGCATCTTGCTCTTCTACCCATGGTTCAAAATCACTGCCTAAAAGATTGGGAAAGGTTAACAGAAGGTTGCCCATATCACCTTTGGGGTCGATGATAAGGGACGGGATATTGTCAATGGCGGCTTCTTCAAGCAGTGAAATTCCTAGACCCGTTTTACCGCTTCCTGTCATGCCAATGATAGCCGCATGGGTGGTTAAATCTTTATTTTGATAGACTAATGGGCTCAACGTGCCATCAGAATTTTTCTCTTTTCCGATGTAAAAAAGCTTTAATTTCTCGTAATCAATAGGGCTGTTCATGAAGCGCCTTTAAAGAAGATTTGAGTCATTATAGCAAAAAGTTAACAACACTCCAATTCGGCTTTTTCCATCAAAGTAATACCTTTTTCGAAGTCATACTCTTCAAAAAGAGCTGAAAGGTAAAAGACATGAGAGCAGATATGGTACAAAATATCTTTTGAATCATGTTTTGCAAACACAGCTTTATAATCTTTGGGGATAAGCGTTTCAAAACGAATCCATAGGTCATTTTTCGCTTCGGGATAAAGTGTAAAAAGTTCGTACATAGCATCCAATACATCAGTGGCATTTTCATAACAATCAATATTTGAAAAACTAATATATCGATCACGTTCTTGGTGCATCATTAAGGCCTTTTAAAAACCCTATGCATAATGTATTCCTTCAAGAAAAAGGTGTTGTGCCAGAAGTATTATTTGGGATAGACTAAACGAAAATTTTTGTAAAAAATGATTGGTGAGAGTGTTATTGTTAGTAAAAAAGCAACAGGCAGATAAAAAAAGCCTGCAATATTGCCTTCGATAGGAAAGCAAAATGCAACAAAGAGGGCAAAGGATGGTGCACCCCAAATATGATTTTTTAAGAAGCGCATCCACAGTTCTGGAGAACTAAAAACTCTATTTTTTCGCTTCATCCATAATTTCAAAAGTGCAAAACGTATATACGTCAGTAAGAGTAAAATAGATACAAAAAGAGGAATGTCAACCCAGTAGACATTAGTGTCAACTTGATATTTAGAGAGATTATACGCACACCAAAAGCCTAATGTCATAAAAAAGGGGTTAGACGTTGAAGCATAAAAAATCCATAAAGCTTTTCGTATAGTCATATTCATGCTTAGTAAGCTCTCAAATAAGAAACTTCTATCTGCTCTTTACAGTCATATGCTTTGGCAATATGGTGAACAAAATTTGGATTGCGCAAGAGTTCGCGTCCGTAAGCAACGAGATCACATGTTTTTGTTTCAAGCAATGTTTCGCCTTCTGAAGCAGTCGTAATCATCCCCACAGCTATCGTTGGAATAGCAACACTATCAGTAATTTTCTTGGCATAATCACTTTGATAAAGGGCTTTTAATTCTGGCATCAAGGTTTGTACTGCGTGGTTTCCACCAGCTGAGACATGCGCCATCGCCACACCTAAATCTTTAAGCTTGTGGCTTAGATAGATTGAATCTTCAATATTCCAGCCCTTATCCATCCACTCATCCGCAGAAATACGTACAAGCAGTGGAGCATTTATCGTGTGAAGAATAGCTTCGCATATTTCAAGTGTTAGTCTGCAACGATTTTCTAAACTACCACCATAAAGGTCATTGCGTTGGTTGGTTAACGGTGATAAAAATTCGCATAATAAGTAACCATGCGCACTGTGCAGTTCTAAAATATCATATCCTGCTTTTAGAGCTCTTTGGGCAGCTTTAACAAAAGCTGTTTTAATGGCTTCTATTTCGTTTATATCTAAAGCATGAGGTTTTTTAAATCCACCACTTTCACTAAAGAGTAGTGCACTTGGAGCAACGGGTGTAGATTCTTTACAGAGGCTTTTACGTCCAGCATGTGCTAATTGGATAGCCGTTTTACTGCCAAGGTCGTGAAGGATGTTATTTAGTTTTTGATGACCTGCAATTTGTTTATCGTCCCAAAGACCAAGGTCATTGTCGGTAATACGACCGCAAGCCTCAACAGCAGTGGCTTCAACGATGATAAGTCCTACTCCACCTATGGCTCGAGCACCGTAATGGCACATATGAAAATCACTTATACAACCATCTTCTTTCGCTTTGTACATACACATAGGTGGCATGACAACTCTGTTTTTGAGAGGTACATGTCCTAATTGATAAGAACTCAGCAGTTGCTTCATCGTTTTTCCTTATTTTTCGTTGAGTAAAGTGGCCTCGTTCCAACCACCGCCTAGTGCTTTGAAGAGTTCCGCCTCTGCACTGAGAAGGGCTTGTTTGGTACTAACAAGCGACAACGAGGTGCTCAGCATTCCTTTTCTGGCATCAAGGACTTCAAGTTGATTGGCTGCTCCTTGATCGAAACGCTTGGTTGTGATATCTAACATTTTAGTGTATGCCCCCAACTCTTCGGATTGAAAAGTGAGTTTACTTTGAGCCGTGTTATAACGGGTGAGGGCATCACTCACCTCTTTATAGGCTTTTTTAACGCTGAGTTCATAACTTACAAGAGCACTTTTTAGGTCTGTTTCTGACATGCTCACGCGAGTTTTGATACGGTCAAAATCGAAGATTGGCACATTGAGTGTTGGTCCAAAACTCCATTTGTTTGCACTCGATTGTAAGATGTTATTGAGACTTTGGCTTTGCTGACCATAACTGCCTGTTAGGCTAATACTAGGGAAATAAGCTGATTTTTCAACGCCAATAAGAGCATTTTTACTTTTGAGGTTTTCTAAAGCTTCATGAATATCAGGGCGATTTTCCATCAGCAGTGAAGGTACTCCCTTGGGAATAACGATGGCGGAGGGAAGTGTATAACGAAGAGTATGATTTTTTTCAAACAACGCTTTAGGTGATTTACCTACTAAAATAGCTAAGGCATTTTCTTGTAAAGTTCTACTTTCCAATAAAGAAGCTTTGAGGCTTTTTGCATTATTGAATTGAGCTTTGGCTTGATTAGCGAGGAGATCATTGATGACACCGGCAAGAAGTTGTTTTTCTCTAAAAGCATAGCTTTGCTCATAGGTTGTGATGGTTTCATCCATGATGGCAATGCGTTCATCTAATGAAGCTAAATTGAAATAAGCTAGAACAATATCGTTGATTAAAGTATTTTTAACAGTGTCGCGAGCAGCCTTTGTTCCTAAAAAAGTGGCCCAATTAGCTTCACTTTGACCTTCAAGTTTATTCCAAAAATCAAGCTCATATTGTAAGCTAGTTCCTAGAGTATGATCAGAATATTCAGTGCGATTATGTTGGTAGGTTTCATCACTGAGTTTGATACGTGAAGCGCCTGCATTAGCATTGAGCGTTGGATAACGAGCTGCATTGCTCAGCCCATAAGCTTGTTTCGCTTTTAAGACACGCAATGCTTGAAGTTTAAGATCATCACTGTTGTTTAAGGCTTCTTCTATGAGTGCATTTAGGGCATCATTTTTAAAATCTTTCCACCATGCAGCTTTTACTTGTAATGTTTCTGTTGTTAAAGAGGTTGGTGTTTGTATGACTGGAACCGTGAGTTGAGGTGCAAGTGAACAACCACTTTGGACTAAAAAAAGTGTAAGTGTTAGAGAAATAGTGAGCTTTGAAGGCTTGCACAAACGTTTTGAAAACATTATTAATCCTTGGCTTGATTGATCACTTTATCAATTTTGATAGCGGTACCATTTTTAACTCTAAAGAAATTATTAACGATGACCAACTCACCTTCTTTGAGTCCACTCTCGACAATAAAATCATTTTCACTGGTTTCACCAACTTTAACCGTTCTTGCTTCAGCTTTACCGTCTACAGCGACAAAAACCATCATCCCAAGTGGCGTTTGAAGAATAGCTTTTTGTGGTATACGCATCACGTGGTTACGCGTCAATCCTAAAAGTGAAACAGTCACAAATTGGTTGGGAAGTATTTCTTGATGAGAATTTTTAAATGTAGCTCTTGCTTTTAGCGAACCTGTTTTTGTATTCAAAGAGCTATCCACAAAATCAACGACTCCAACCTCTTTATAAGGGAGGTTGTTAAGCATTAATGTAGCTTTGAGTTTCCCTTCAGTTGGATGCGCCCATGTGCCATTTTTAATATTGTACTTTTGTTTCATGATATCAATATCAGGAATAGAAAATTCTACATGTAAAGGGTTTGTTTGTGTGATTTCAACTAGAGCCATTCCTTCAGTTACCAAAGAGCCTACATCGACTTGTTTCATTCCTGCAATACCGCTAATGGTTGCTTTGACATGGGTTCGCTCTAGATTGATATTGGCAACGTTTAAAGAGGCTTTAGCACTTTCAAAAGTTGCTTTAGCTGCTTCAAATGCCCAAAAAGCATTATCCTTTTCTTGCTCACTAGCGGCTGATACATCGAAAAGTGATTTAATACGGTTCCACTCTTTTTCGGTTTTTTTGAGATTGACTTCTTGGCTTGCAAGATTGGCTTTGGCAAGATGGTACGCTGCTTCATAACTATCGGGTTCTATTTGATAGAGTAAATCACCTTCTTTAACCGCTACGCCTTCTGTAAAAAACTTTTTTTGTAAAACACCATTGGCTCTTGCTTTAATCAGAACCGTTTGAGAACTAATACTTTTACCTGGATAAGTAAGGCTTAAAGGCTCTTCTTTTGGAGCTAATACTTTATACACATCAACAGTTGCAATAGGAGTAGTTTTTTGCGCACTAGAATTTTTTATGGGTGCATCAGCAGCACATAAGAGCGATGAAAAAGTGATACCTATTATGAGTACATAAAATTGTTGTGAAAAAAGTGGCATAGATGAATCCTTAATAATGGCAAAGGTTTTAAAAGTGGAATTTTAGCATAATCATCGTAAATAGACGTCTGTGACAAAATTTATTATATATTACTTATTTCTATGTTAAACTTGGTAAAATATTCGTCATAGTTAAGATGAGAGTGATTATGAGGTAAGGAGATGCGATGCAAATCTTAGGAGATGAAAAATTTCTTGATGATACTTCAATTTTGGTATCAGAAACGGATAGTAAAGGCATTATAGTTTATGCAGATGATGCTTTCGTAAAAATTTCTGAATATAGTTTAGAAGAGTTAATTGGACAACAGCATAATATAATTCGTCACCCCGATATGCCAAAATCAGCATTTAAAGCGCTCTGGGAAGCAATAAAAAAAGGAGATGTCTGGCAAGGTTTTGTTAAAAATAGAACAAAAACGGGTAAATTTTATTGGGTTTATGCCACAATTTATCCCTTTGGAGACGGGCATTATCTCTCTGTCCGAAAAAAAGCTACTAAAGAAGAAATTGAAAAATATGAAGCATTGTATAAAGAGATGCGTAAGAGTGAGGGCAGAATATGAGAGCGTTAAGCATCCAATTTAAAGTGACTACACTTCTAATTATTTCGTTAGTTATGACGGCTGTGATTGCAACACTCGTGATTGTTATTTTGATGAAAAATGATGTTGAAACAAGGCTTGAGAACATTCAAACGAGTATGACTCATGAGAAAGTTGAAGCGCTCTCCTCCAAAGTAGAAATTGCACGCCAAATCGTTCAATCGTACTATGAAGCTTCACAGAAAGAAGATGCATCGCAAAAACAGGCATATCAAGATAAAGCAAAAGAAGCTCTTAAAAAAATTCGCTTTGGAACAGATGGGTATTTCTGGATTAATGATTTTAGTCCTAAAATGGTTATGCATCCCATTAAACCTTCGCTTGATGGTGCAGATCTTAGTAAATCCAAAGATCCTCATGGAAAATTTTTATTTAATGAAATGGTAGAAGTTGCTAAAAAAAGTGGTAAAGGTGTGGTGCATTATATGTGGGAAAAGCCAGGATTTGATGTCCCTCAGCCTAAAATTTCGTATATTGAAGCTTTCCCTGCGTGGGGATGGATTATTGGTACGGGTGTTTATGTCGATGATATTGATAGATTGGTTAAGCAACAACGTGAAACCTTGAACCAATCTGTTAATACGCTCATAATACAAAATACGATCATTCTTCTCTTTGTAGTACTTATTTTTGCAAGCATATCGGCCTATTTGACGAAAAAGCTCATTGGTAAACGTATGGCAAATCTTAAGCAATACGTCGAAGATTTTGGTTTATATGTAACCAATAAAAAGAATCTTATTGATTATACACTTAAGGATGATAGTAGTGATGAGATAGGATCTACCATCGCAGTCATTGATACGACATTTAAAGAGTTTGAAAAACTGCGATTAGATGATTTACGGGTTGTGGGTGAAGTTTTAATTATTTGTTCAAAAATGTCAAATGGCTATATGGATAATAAAACTTCTTTTGTCTCCTCTAACTTTTTAACCAATAGGCTCTCTTATGAGATAGACTCCATGATTGCCAGTGTAAACAATGTTATGCAAGAGACGTTAACATCTTTGAAAAATTTCCAAAATCAAGACTTTACTCACCTCGTTAAAATTGAAACACACGGTGAATTGAAAGAGTTGGTTGATGGTGTTAATGCTTTGGGAAGTTCACTAGGAACGATGATCGAAGAGAATGCAAAACAAAGTCAAGCCATTAAGGAAAATTCAGCGAGGTTGGCAGCATCGATTGTAACCATTAAAAATGAGCCATTAAATGAGCTAAGTCAAATTGTTACAAAGACAACCACTTCGATGCAGGAAATGGGGCAGACGCAACAAACGCTTGCAGATACACTGACTACGTTAACGCAAAATGCTAAAGAGGCGAATGATATTTTAAATATTATTGGGGATATTGCTGATCAGACCAATCTTTTAGCCCTTAATGCGGCGATTGAAGCAGCACGTGCAGGTGAGCATGGACGAGGTTTTGCAGTTGTTGCAGATAATATTCGTGAGCTTGCCGATAAGACCAGTAAATCATTGTCCCAAATTAAGGCGACCATTGGATTGATCGTGAATAGTATTATTGATAGTTCTGGCAAAATGAGTGCCAATGCCAAAGAGATGCACACACTTACCAGTGATGTCGAAACGATTCAAGAAAAAACGTCTGATATTCTAACTATTATGGGGAAACTAAACTAATATGTAATGTTTAACATGTAAGCGTTTGCTTACATGTTAAACAGCTTCTTTCATTTTTTTACGATATGCCGATATCTTACTTGTAGAGTTTTCCTCTCAAGGAGTTATATAATGAAAGTTCTCAATAGTTTGCTCTCTTTCAAGAGCCCTATCATAACACCCCATATTGCTGTGCCAGTCTCTATGATGCAACATGCCAGTGGAACTACTCCTCAAGATGTCGTTGAAATATCTGATAAAGCTAAAATATTAGCGTCAAATAACTTTCAAAGTGATGGAATGTTTACGGCTAACAGTATGGCTACAAGTGCAACATCAAGCAGTAGTAGTATCGAAAAACAGATTGAAAAACTTGAAAAGCTCATTGCAACACTTCAAAAAGAGATCGCAAGATTACGTAAATCCACAGATGAAAACAGCGAAAAATTGCTGCAAAGTAAAGAGTTACAACTTGCAGCATTACAATCACAAGTCATCGCTCTTACAAAACTTTTAGCAAGTACTTCATCGGTATCGTAGAAGGGTAAAATACTATTTTTAATTGTATGAGCATTCGTATGTAAAGCTTTTACAAGTCCTCTTTGGATACAATCTAAAAAAACAACTAGATTGAGATACGATGAGCGATATAACCTACACACACTTACATTTACACAGTGAATACTCGCTTCTTGATGGGGCAAACAAAATTGGAAAATTGGCAAAAGCCCTTAAAAATCAAGGTGTGAAAGCGGTTGGAATTACCGATCATGGCAATATGTTTGGTGCTATTGATTTTTATAAAACGATGCGAAAAGAGGGTATAAAGCCCATCATTGGCATGGAAGCTTATATCCATAATCAAGACGATATTGGTGACAAAACAACCAAACAACGTTTCCACCTTTGTTTGTATGCTAAAAATGAGATCGGCTACAAAAACCTCATGTATCTCTCCTCCATGAGTTATATTAAAGGATTTTACTACTACCCGCGCATCAATAAAAAAATGCTAATCGAACACTCTGAGGGCTTAGTTTGCTCAGGGGCGTGTTTACAAGGTGAGGTAAATTGGCATCTTAATTTAAATAATAAAAGAAATGTTCAATTTGGCGCCAAAGGATATGAGCGAGCTAAGGAGATAGCGCTTGAGTATCAAGCGATTTTTGGTGAGGATTTTTACTTAGAGATTATGCGTCATGGCATTAGTGATCAGCTTTTTATAGATGATGATATTTTACGTATTTGTAAAGAGACTGGCATCAAAATCATTGCGACCAATGATACGCACTATTTGGAACAAGATAACGCTGAAGCCCATGAAGCGTTTATGTGTATTGCCATGAATAAAGAGTTTGATGACCCCAATCGTTTGCGCCACTCTGTCCATGAGTTTTACCTTAAATCCCCTCAGGCGATGAGTGAACTTTTTGCGGATATTCCTGAGGCGATTTCCAATACGCAAGAGATCGTGGATAAATGTAATTTGGAGATTAAGCTAGGTGACCCGACACCTCCAAAATTTAAGTTTATGCAAGAGTATGCCGCTAAAGAGGGGCTTAGTTTTGAGAGCGATGATGATTTTTTTGCGTATCAGTGTCGACAGGGTTTAGAAAAACGGCTTGAATTAGTAGATGCAAGTAAGCACGATGAGTATCGAGCACGTTTAGAGCGTGAAATTGGCATTATCTGCTCCATGAAGTTTCCTGGTTACATGTTAATCGTTTGGGATTTTATCCGTGAAGCTAAAAGTAGAGGTGTTCCTGTCGGGCCAGGGCGTGGTTCGGCGGCTGGAAGTTTGGTTGCTTACAGCTTAAATATTACCGACATTGACCCCATGCCTTACAATCTTCTTTTTGAGCGATTTTTGAATCCTGAACGTATCAGCATGCCCGATATTGATATTGACTTTTGCCAAAGCAGACGGGGTGAAATTATTGATTATGTGGTTGAAAAATATGGTCGTTATAATGTCGCGCAAGTCATTACTTTTGGTAAACTTTTGGCCAAAGGGGTGATACGAGACGTGGCACGTGTTCTAGCGATTCCTTATGCGGAAGCCGATGCTATGGCCAAGCTTATTCCTGATGAACTAGGCATTACGCTCAATGGCGTTGGTGTGGAGGGCGAAGAGGGCTATAAGGGTGGCGCTTTTCAGAAAGAGCCAAAGTTACGTGAACTCATTGAAAGTGATCCACGAATGCAACGGGTTTGGAAATTTGCTTTAGCACTTGAAGGGTTGAATCGAAACTCGGGGATGCATGCCGCGGGAGTGGTCATTAGTGATGAAGAGTTATGGCATAAAACGCCACTTTATCAGCCCTCAGGCGAAGATCATCTTGTGACTCAATACTCACTTAATTATCTCGAAGATGTGGATCTTATCAAGTTCGACTTTTTGGGGCTTAAAACCTTAACTGTGATTGACAATGCCCTGAAATTGATTAAGATTCGCTATAACCAAACCATCAATTTTAATGCATTGGATATGAATGACCCTAAAGTGTATGAACTGATTCAAAGTGGTGATACAATTGGTCTTTTTCAAATCGAATCAAGTGGTATGCAATCCCTCAATGAGCGACTCAAGCCAAGCACTTTTGAAGACCTTATTGCGGTTTTAGCACTCTATCGACCAGGGCCTATGGAATCGGGAATGTTGGATGATTTTATCGACCGAAAAAATGGTAAAAAAGAGATAGAGTACTTTTTTGATGAATTCACAAAGCCTCTTAAGCCTATCTTAGAGCCAACGTATGGAGTCATTGTCTATCAAGAACAGGTTATGCAAATTGTTCAAAGTATTGGTGGTTTTAGTTTGGGTGAAGCGGACTTGATTCGTCGTGCGATGGGTAAGAAAAAAATAGATTATATGAAGCAAAAAGCCGAAGAATTTGCACAAGGTGCTGTTAATCAAGGCTTAGATCGAGCTCATGCCATTGAGCTTTTTGGCTTAATTGAAAAATTCGCGGGCTATGGTTTTAACAAATCGCATTCTGCGGCTTATGCGATGATCACCTTTCAAACAGCCTATCTTAAATGTTATTATCCCCAAGAATTTATGGCCGCCTTGTTAACTTCAGAGCAAGATAATACCGATAAAATTGTTAAGTATATTGATGAGGTGAAACGCTTAGGCATTAAATTATTGCCACCTAGTATTCAAAAAAGCTTGGTGGAATTTAGTGCTTTTGAAGATGAAGATGGGCATGGCGCTATCTTATTTGGTTTAGGCGCTATTAAGGGTGTTGGTAATGCGGCTATTAGTAAAATTTTAGAAGCCAGAGCGGATGCTCCTTTTGCAGATATGAGTGATTTTATCTCTCGTATTGATAGCTCAAAGGTCAATAAAAAAGTGATTGAATCTTTTATAAAATCAGGTAGCTTTGATGATTTTGGTTTTTCAAGACGTGCTTTGTTAGAAAGTATTGATACCATTATTGAAGCAGGAGCTGAGTGTAGTCGTGCTAAAAAAATGGCAGAAAATTCTCTCTTCGGTGATGCGGAAGAGATGACAACGGTTAAAGTTACTATCGATAATATCGCTGAGTTTGATAACAAACGCATCCTTGAACTTGAAAAAGAGACAATAGGTTTTTACATTTCTGGTCATCCATTAGATGCTTTTCGTACCGAGATTGATGCCATCTCTTACACGCTTTCCAGCGAAAAAGATCAAATTGAAGATGGAAGCAAAGCTCTTTTTATCGGGAAAGTAGAAGGTATAACCGAAAAAATAAGTAAAAAAGGCAATAAGTTTGGCATAGTCAGTCTTATGGACTTTCATGGAAGTATGGAGATTACTGTTTTTGAAAAACAGTTAGAGCTTCTAGAACGTATGGATTTAGACAAGCCTTTGTGTTTTAAAGTTGAAGTTTCGAATGATGGTCAATTTGCTAAAATACGAGTTCTTAAGATCATGGAGCTCAATGATGCTAAAAAAGAGAAAATTGAAACCAAAGTGGTTGAAATTCCTCAAGAGCCTAAAGTGCTGATGATTGATTTAGCCGATGATACGACACGTTTAGAAACACTTTTTACATTAGTGAGAGCGCATCCTGGAAAACGAAATCTTATTTTGAAAATTACTTCCAAACTGCAAGATGTTTTAATTGAGACGAATTACAACGTCGATGACAGTATCGATAAAGAGATAGAAGTGCTTGATTATATAGAAGTGGGTTAACCCGCTTCTATACGTCGTTTTTAATACTCTCCAAAAATAAACTTAAAATGTCAGTCATTGTTAAAATGCCTTCTAGCTCATTATTATCTATGACTAATAAACGTTTGACACTGTTATTGACCATCAGTTGTGAAGCGTACCTTAAA
>JAQUVE010000045.1 GCA_028693565.1 Sulfurospirillaceae bacterium
ATTATAATAAATTATGTATATTTTTTAATACTAGCAGGTGGCTTACATGCACAAACCCTCTTTTGAATTCACAGCCGAAATGGAAGCCATTAAGCAAGAATACGGACTGGAGAATGAAGATGTTGTCCTTGCATTGCAAAGTGTCCTTTCCAAGAGTCTAGGCAGAGACATCCTTCTCACAACGGATGAACACAATCGCCTACAGATTCTTCGTGTCAATCGTGATGGAACACGCACCGTAGTAACCTATAAATCTTATAAAAAAAGCAGACAAGCACTTGCGCATGAACTAGAGATTAGAAAAAAGCAAAAGACAAATCATAGGCTTTTTGCCTTGTTTACACCAGGCGACATTGTAAGAGGAGAAATTCTAAACACAACCAAAAACGGCTGCTTCGTTGCCGTCAAAGGGGAGAGAGCTTTCTTTTCCTATGCCAATGGATACCTAAAAGAGAGGCGCAATGGACTTTACGAAACAGGAAGTACCCTTCATTTTAAAATTTTACACATCAAGGAGAATAAACTCATGCTCACACGAAAAAGTGTTCGGATTTTAAAAGAGAGTGTTTACGCATTAATACAAGGCACCGTGACACTCAAAAAGAAAAGTGAGGATACCTTTATACTCTATTGCCAAGCACCTTTTTTAGATGCGTCGCAAATGGCCCTTATTAGAGCAACATTACCTGTGGATATCCTCTTTAAAAAGCAGACCAACACATGAGTGGTTCATTCGTAAATAGTGGTGGTTCATCGCCATCTCATAACCATAGTAGCGGCAAAGATTTTATAGCAGAACTAGACAGCGTACGCCACGAAGAAGAGTGGAGTTGGACCATTATTGGTGCAATGGCTAGAATTCAAAGCCAATATGCCATTGAACGGAATATTGAGAATAAACTACCTAAAGACTATTTCACAGATGCTGACAAACTAAAGTTCTTTTGGTCTGGGCTTACCAATAGCTCTTCAGTTAAAACGTTTTTTGATCTTCTCATTCGCAGCATCGTTAATTGGGAAATTATTCTTTTACTCTTTGCCATGGTATTGGCGCAAGTGTTTATTTTTTCCACCTTTGAAAACAAGCCCTTTATTCCTATTGCTATTTTTGCGTGCACTTATTTTAGCATTGTAGGCTACAGCCTTTATATTGCTTCGTGTTTTAAATATTTTGTTTACGGGGATCTCTCTGCACGAATGATGTTCATGCTGATGATGGGAAGAATCGTATTTTTACTCATTTCAGCCACTGTCTTATCGGCTTTTATTTTTTTCATTGTCACCTATTTTGAAAACAACCCAAAAGAGCTCTATGGTTGGTCCTCTGGGCTTTATTGGATTTTGAATGTATTTGAAATTGCCCACGATTGGCTAGGAACAAAAGAGCAATTTTATACCGTGATGTATCAACAGGTATTGCCAGAGCTTAGAGCAACGGGCAAGGAAATGCTTGCTGTGTTTACCCTCTTTGGCCTGTTGCCTCTTGTTTTAATGTTGACAGGAAAAGCCTTTAGATTGATACGCATCGCTCGAGAAACACGCACATTTAATAAAGGGGAATAGGTGACACAACACACTGGAATAAGCACCACACCAATGGGTGTGGATATTGCGTATGAAAAAAGATTTTTAAAAGACTTTATCCAATCCTTGAAGATACTCAAAGGAGAACATGGACGGAAAATAGAGCTGGTTGGCGGGCTAGTTGAGCGACTCTCAGAAGCCTTGGAATGCAAAAGTGATGCGCTGTTTTTTGCAGGGTATTATGCCAATATCGGGCTTTTGATGTTAGAAAAAATTATTAGCAGGGCAGATTTTATCAGCAGTGCGCATGAAACTAATATTATTAAAGACCATGTGCATTACAGTGCACATTTTTTAGAAAAAAGAGGGCTTCACAGCAGCGCTAAGATTGTTGAACTGCATCATGAAAAACCCAATGCTAAAGGGTATTTTAACATCATGAACAAAGATAAAAATGCGGCCATCGTGAACATTGCTGATGAGTTCGTTGGGCTCTCTTCTGAAACAAATTATCGACCCCATAGGGTCAAAAAAGTGGCTATCGCAAAAACGCTCAAACACTACGAAGCCACCAACCTCTTCTCAAAGCATGAGAGGCAGGTTATCGAAAACATTCTAAGCCATTTCTACCCTACCATAAACGGCGCTCACTAATGTTTAAAATAGGTATCGCCTCTTTTATCACATCGGCTGTTCTTTTAGCCAATACTACCTTTTATGTAGGAAAAACATACGATTTTGCAGAAAGAGACATCATTGATGCCATCCAAACACATATTCAAAACAATGGGCCAAGCATTGAAAAAAAATATGAGGAACTCAAGCAACACGCCATGGATAAAATGACCACCATTGCCCCTAAACTAAAAAGTGAACTGCCCTTTGCAACTGAAGATAAAGAGTATTTTGCAAAAACACACTACACCAATCCAAAAGACATCAAAGATGCCAATGGGAAAATACTCTACAAGGCTGGATACACATTTGATCCGATGGATTATATCTCCTTGCCTTATGCCATTGTCTTTATTAATGCAACAAGAACAGCTGAAATAGCTTGGCTTAAGCGCTCAGAGATGCTAAATTCTGCACATTATAGAATTCTAATCACCCAAGGAAGCTATCTAGAAGCCACCAAAGCCCTAGGGCAACATGTCTTTTTTGCAAATGATGCCATCATTCATCGAATGGGCATCAAGGCAACCCCCTCAGTGGTGACGCAAGAAAAGAATCGCTTAAAAATCAGGGAGGTGCGTGTCAATGAACCCTCTCAAAGAGACTAAAGCGTGCGCCGCTCTTTTGTTAATAGCGATGCTCCTTTTGATAGCACCACCTAAGATCGAAGCTAAATGTCCCACAGGGGGTTTTGCCATTATCAATACCCTTTTTAGTGTGTGCTGGGAATGCATGTTCCCCATTACGATTAGTGGTATTACCATCATCGATGGTCCCATGAAAAATCAACCCTTACTCTCTGGTGCGAGACAACCTATTTGTACATGCCCTATGCCTCCACCCATTTTCATGCGCATCGGCATTCCGGTTGGCTTTTTTGAGGCAAGTCGGATTGCTGAAACTGTGAGTGAAGCATTTTGCTTTCCCATGTTTGGATTCCAAATCGCCAATCCATCTAAGGGGACCCTTGATGGCTCTCAAGCCAGTAAAACGACCCAAAAAGAAAACGCTGGTAAAACCTTTATGCAAGTCCATTGGTACGATTTCCCCATCTTTGCCATTATTGAGATGCTCACAGATTTTATGTGCTTAGAGCAAACAGGGTTTGATTTAGCCTATATTACAGAGGTTGATCCCCTGTGGCAAGATGATATGCTCACCGCTTTGATTAATCCTGAGGCTTTATTGTTTGGAAATCCTATTACCAATCTTGCGTGCATGGCGGATAGTGTTTCTTCACTAGCAGGATATTCACTTGATCCGTTGTTTTGGTGTAAAGGCTCATGGGGTAATGCCTATCCTATGTCTGGAAACACGCATACAACCAATCTTGTTGAGGACGCTGCAAGCATTACTGCTTCTTTTATCTATAAACTCCACCGCGAGTTAGTGTTGTGGAATGCTTTTGGACCTGGTGCCATGCTATGCTATAAAACACCCGCCCCCATATGGCATAAAAATGCCTATCGTATGCAAATCTTATACCCAAGAGCTCATCCAAAAGGCATGGTGATTGGAGAGGATGCCGCAACGTGGGGAATGGCAAAAAATATTCCATTTAATGGGGATAATTTTGGATTCTTAGTGTTTAAAAAACGCGAATGCTGTGCATTTTAAAATGCTACTACCACGCTTTTTGGGTGTTACTTTTATGACATTGAGCGTATCTACTCACCAGGAGCTTAAAAATCATGCCTAAAATGAACCCTTGGATTATTGCTTTGAGTCTATGGTTAGGCTGCATTAGCCACATGTCTGCAAACACCGACTTTGGAGATGCGAATGTCACACAAGAAGAGTTAACACACTTTAACGAAAAGTATCTCAAACATAAAATTCAACCCGACACACAACGACAATCAAACACGGCTAAAACGATAAAAATCAGTGACATTACAACACTTAAAGATGTCAATAGCACGATGCGGGCCATAGAATACTCTGCTTTTGGGCAAAGCCTCGTTCAAACGTATCAAAGCGAACACGCCTTGAAAATTGAAGCCCTTAGCAAAGATCAACATTTTAGGGATGCCATCAAGGAAAATAAACGCTTTATACTCGAAAATTATGAAATTGCGGGTAAAAAAATGGATTCAACCCACGATACACGTGAATTTATTGAACATACCAACCGCCCCAACAGCAGAGAAAAACTCTTTATTGTCATCTCATCATCCATTCCAGATGCTCTGCTTAGAGACTATTTTAAACAATTAGAAGGCAAAGACAATGTCACATTTGTTTTAAGAGGTCTAGTAGGGTCTGATACATCCTTTAAACCTACAAAAGAGTATTTAGAAAGGATTGTCAAAAAATATCCATTGGATCCAAACAATCAAGAAGTTTACACTATTACCTTGGAAATTAATCCCAAAGTCACCCGCATATACGGTATTGAAAAGGCTCCAGCCTTTATCTATGTTGCCAACGATGATGGCCAACTTGAAACAAGTTCACCTATCGATCCAACCATGGTTAGCAATTTTTGGATTGCCTATGGGGTATCCTCTTTGGAACATACGATTCAACAAATCAACTCAGAAGCTAAAAGTACATGGCTAGATTCCTTGTTGGACAAAGAGACATTTTTCAAAACCAAAAGCAAGGAGAAATAATGTTTAAAATTCTTGTCGCTCTTCTTATGCTATCATCCTATGCTTTGGCTGCTAATAATGCAGATATTATCTGGACGTGGGGCAATGGAAAATCAATTGCTGCAGTCTTTTCCTTTCTCTATTTTTTTCTCAACATTGACAGCTTGGCCATTTTGATAAAATATGCTGCCATCATAGGTATGCTGGTCGTTTTTATGCGTGAATATGCCAAGGGTGACGGCATGAAGCCCTCCATTCTTGGCTTAAAAATGTTTATGTTTTTTGCCATTACCCAAGCAACGGTGATATTCTTTTTAACAGTAAAGCAAACTTCGGAACATCGGGTCTATATTTTATCGGCCAATGAACTCTCTTTAGCTTCTTGGTCCAAATGCCGTCCTGTTAATGGTGATGATGAGTGTTACGCGCCTATTGGCATCAAGCTACTCTTTTCAACACTCACCAACTTTGAAAAAGCAGCCTTAACAAGCATGGAAAGTGCCATGATGGATGCCAATGCCCTCACCTATTCTTTCTCACGAATGGGGTATGGCTTTGGGCTTAACTATGCAGATGCCATGTCTAAAGCAACGGTTGGAACCCATCAATACAATACGTTTATGGAATTTCATGAAAACTGTATCGTCTATGATCTCAGTGATGGGTCTAAAGATGTTGAGTCGTACTACAAGAGTAAGGACTTATCGTCATACATTATCAGTAGCAACTCTCGCCTTACAACCGTTTACAACAATGCAAACCCTACAGGGATAGTCAAAGCATGCTACGAAGTCACTCAAACAGACCTTTTAGGAACGATTACATGCACCCAAAAAGCACAATCTCTTATGGCTGGCTTATCCGGTGCACAAGCAGCAGAAACGTCCATTAATGATATATGTACGGCGGGAGAAAATTTTACGCAGCAACTCTTTGATTCAACCAAATCTGCTGATGATAGCATTAAACAGCAGATTGCTATAAACCTATCCAATGAAGCCATGGTCAACAGTGCTGTTGCAAGTGGTCTTAACCCTTCTGAGTTAGCTTACGGAAGCGCATTGGCTCAAAGAGAGATGCAAGGCAAATGGACAACCATGGGAATGCTTGCCAAAGAGTGGATTCCCTCCATGAGGGGAGTGATGCAAGGAATTGCCATAGGACTGATATGGATTTTAGCCCTTATGAGTATTGCAACAGCCTCTCCTGCTCCCTACCTAGGCTCTGTGATAGGCTTTCAGTTGAGTTTAGTTGTCTGGTCACTGATGCTCTCTCTTATCAATTACATGGCCATTGAAAGAATCACAAGCTCCGTACCCAATCTTTTTATTTCCGATCTTGGCACCACAGACCAACTGACATTAATGACCAATGGCGCTATTAAAGAAGAGACACATAAAGCTATGGCTTTTTTGGGGTATATGGCCATTGCGAGCTACGGTGTAGCTGCAGGACTCATCAAACTTGGTGGCAATATGCTCTCTTCTCTTGGCAACGGCGTAGGGCAGCTCAGTGTTGGCATGGGTGTATCCTCCGATATGGCAAGAGGCCATCAAGATTATGGTCTAACCAAAGCAGGGGTGAATGGGACCCAATCGGTGAACAAGCGAGGTGGTCTTGATGTGGTCAACGCTAATGGTTCCCAAGAACACACAAACCTCAATGGTGTTGACACTAACACTACCACAGATGGAGCAGGAACCAAACACGTCACCCAAAAGGTTAATGGCAAAAGCACCACATCCATGGAAACTACCGGTGGAAATAAGGCTAGCTATGATGGGGGAAATGTTACAGGTGTTACTGTAAACAATGGAACCACAGGGGCAATACAAGAGCTAACACTTCAATCTGCTTCCCAAGAAAAAGCAAAAGCAATGCAAAGAGTCCAAACGTCAGAAGAGGCACACACACGCGCACTCACTAATCAAAACTCACTGGCAACTGATGCCATCAAGACGGCTTCTCAAGCTGATGGCACAGAGGTATCAACCACGCAACAAGAGGCAGAAAAAAGAGCGTTTAGTAAAACATTGGACGAGATGGTGGCAAATAAAGAGATTGACTCTCAGACCAAAGAAAAAGCCAGTCAGCTTTACTCCAAAGCTCAAATGGAAGGGAGGGTTGGTTTTGATACAGATAAGCAATTTGGAACGAAAATTCTTGGAATGGCAACAGGCGTCAGTGCAAGCCTTAGTGCATCAGCTGCTGGCGGCTGGCAAGGAACTTCAACCGACAAAGATGCCCACCAGAGTGCTCTTGAAAAATCGTTTGCTGATAAGTTTTCAAAAAATTATTCACACGAATCTTCATCCGTATTGGCAACATCAAGCAATGTTTCCCAGTCCACCCAAGATTCCTTTTCTTCGAAATTTTCGCAAGCGCAAACTCAGTCCAATGCAACAGCCAACTCTTACAAAGAGGCTCTCTCTGTGGCGCAGACAGCCACTCAAAAAGAGCAATATGTTAAAAGCCATGCTGATTCTATCTCCAAAGATAGTGCTCAGCACTATTTACAAGAGGTTGCCGATAAAGCTGGTGGAGGTGAAGCTGGCCTTCAAGCGGTTAAAACCGAGCTCAATCGGCTCGAAAGTGCTCATTATGCCTATGCCACGTTTAAAGAACGAGCAGAAACAAATGGGAAATTGGATATCCAAAAACCTATAAACACTGCTTTAGTGGAGCTTGAAAAGGCTGAAGATGCGATCAGTGGGGGTAAAAATATCCAGACGCGTGAAAATAATGATAACAAGGCAAGAGAGCAAGGGATGCTAAACGAAAGCTATGTGAATTCAAAAATCACCCAACATAAAAATCCAAGAGGAAACAACGAGCACTGATTAACCTAATGCGTTGGCACACCTTATTGGGTTAATCATGCATACTGCTGTAAAAAGTATTGCCTATCAAAAGATTATCACAAGGGTTCGTGTGCCAATCGGTTGTTTTCTCCATCCTTCTTCTTTCAAAACCCTCCTTGCACATCCTATCAAATAAGAGGTGCTTTACAAAAAAAACACCACAGATACCCGCTCCCAAAACAAATCCAATCTCCACGGTTTGCGCGATATCCATCTTTTTAAGCGGTTGCAATAAGGTATGCACAATATTGGCAAAGAATCCAAAGAATAAAAAAACAATACTCACATTTAAAAACGTTTGTATGCCTGCTCTTAATGTGGTATTTTTACTTTTAGGAAGCTCTAAGCTTTCAATAAGCACACCCTCACTCATAGCCCTAACCCTTTGGGCCATATCGAATGTTACGAGACTCATCCCATAATCTCTTGCAATTTCAATGATTTTTGAATCATTGCTATCGTTACTTTTATAGGGTTTTCGCACCATCACATACAAAGAGGTTTCTCCTAAGTGCATTTGATGAACGGTATCTCTTTTTTCTAACACCATTGCATGGTGTGGTAAAACCATTAGTGCTTCTTGGTTTTGTTTTCCAAGTCTTCTAAAAAATTCTCTTGCTTTATACGCAATTACTGGGTTAGCATTATTTTTATGACCGTCTAATTCTTGTAAGACTATATCCGTGACAAACACCCATGCACTCTTATTGAGTGTGGCTATCACAGACTCTTCTACTTCTAGAATCATAGAAGTATCCATAAGGATGGTGCGTCGTTTTGTTTCATGTGCCATCGTTTTATCCTCCGTATTCGACTCTTTTTGTACTGCCTAGATGCCCTGCTTCCACAAGGCTCTTAGGGCTAAAAAACCAAGTTGCCAATAGCATTGTAATATTCAGATTGCTCAAAGACTTGAATATGTTTTGCATAGGCAGGATCTATAAAATACCCTCCTCCTCCCACAAAACATATCTTTTCCATTTTGTCGAACTCATTGCCATATTTAAGCTCTAAAAACGCCATAATCTCTTTGGTGTATTCCTCTTTGAAACCCGCCACAACCTTAGAGAGATCATGCTCTTCCCCTCTTAAGCGATACACGCCGTGCGTTATAATTGGTAATGCTTCTTTGAGGGATATTTCCCGTGCAAATGTTGCACCTAAATGTTTACGCATCATTTCAGCAATGCTAATTGCACCACGCTTCTCAAAAGAATTTGCTTCACTGATTTTACCCCGCTGGATGACTTTATCGTAGACAAAAATAATGTCTACGGTATTAAAACCGATATCCACCACAAGATAGTCATTGGGTTCTTTAATCCCCTTCTTAGTATCACTGAGATACTTAATAGCCCTTACCGCACCCACCCCTTGAGGAAGCAGTCTGGCTGGAATGGTGTGGGTTTCCCCATTAACCTCAAAGTGAGAAACCCTCTGTTTAAAGGCATGCGTACTATCGATGTGTGCAGGTGACAAACCGCACACTATTTCAGAAACCTCTAAAGGCCCAATACCCTCTTGTTTTAAAACATGCGCGATAAGCAGAGGTGCATATTTTTCAAGGGCTTTATAGCTAATGAGCTCTTCAATCTGGTGGCTTGATTGTTTATTGGCAAGATCGCCAACATAGTACATAGTGCCCTCAAACACACTAACACCATCTAAAGCCTCTTTGAGGTTATCATTAGCAAAAGCAACCACACTTGGAAACTTCCCCGTTACCAATTCTTCGTCTTTAAAGTAAGCGTATTTTGTGTGACCAAAACCTGTGTCAATCCCAATTTTAATCTGTTTTAATTCATTAGAAGTCGAAACCATCTATATTCTCCTTATCATTGTGTGCTGTGTTTTCTTGTGTCAATGTGCAAGTACTAAGCTTCATCTCTTGAGGTACTTTGGGATAGTATCGTTGTAATTTTGGTGGGAGTGATGTTTTTTTATGGGGGTCTGCATGGTTCTTAGGATGAATGGTTTCGAGTAATTCATTGACACGTGAGACCGGGAAATACTCTATCAGGAAATCAGCCATCTTTCCGCTTTTAAGTGCATCTGTTACCAAGGCGTTAATGATAACGGATTTGCTGTGCCCTAGTCTGCCAACGACATTCTTTGCCATCCCTTTAAATGTGATAGTTGTTTTATAGGTAGCACTATCAAACGAGAGCTCATTTTGTTTTTTTCTCACACTAGTTCCTTTTGGATTCATGGATAAAGGCTACCTGTTTACTCGATAAAACACAACAAATTTTAGAGATATTTGATAGATGTTTGCGTTCAAGTTTAATGCCAATCGATAGATAAACGATATAAATTTTATATAAAAATAGACATGGTTTAGTTATAAACGATAGACACTTTGTGGCGTTGGATTGAGTCGTATTTTTTTTATTTCGCATGCGAAACACTACGATTTTTTACGCGTCTAATTCCACACGATTTATAAAAAACACAAAGAGCATTTAAATACCTTCTAATAGGTTCTTTTGAGATATAAAACTCATCTTGTATCCAGACCATTTGGATAAACCTACACACTTTTTTCACATCAACCCCCTCCTTTGAAACCAATTCGTTTTCAGCATTTCTTTCAATGGTTAAAAAGGCTTTTCGGATTCTAGCAATCTCTTTTCGATGAATACTTCTTGTAAAAAGCAAGAGAGGGTTTGTCTTATCCCACTCTTGTCTTTTTAATGGGTCCTTTTCCTGTCGGTTCAAAATATAGAATTTAATGGATGATTGGGTTATATGACTTTTAACCGGAAAGGGTTCTTTGTGATTCACCATTTTGTTGAGTATGTAGCTTCGTATTGAGCCTTTAATGCTAAGAGTCACTATGCTCTCTTTCTTTGGACTTTTTTGAAATGCATCATAATCAATCGTCTCAATCGTTAATGCCTCGGACATATGCATCCTTTTTTTAGTATTTAAAATTATATCATATTTTTTTAATTAAAAAATTTTATACTTTCTGTAACCCTTATAACAAATACCCCCTAAACTAGTCATACTTTCGTTATGATGCGATGAATTCTTGACAATATATACTATGCAAAGTGGTAATATAGTTTGATTTTAAACCGTAGCCCTTGTTACAAATACCCCCTAAACTAGTAGTACAAAATCCATACTAGTCATCTTTGCTATATTTACGTTCTACTAAATACCCCCCAAACTAGTAACCTTTTTTGGAGTAAAACATTTCCATTTTGTGCCATTTTCACCCCGTTTTTTACCCTCACCCGCTCCGCCATTAGGTCCGATACCGTTATAAGAGAAATGCTGATTGAAAAGATTCATTCATGCCATGCGCCATTCCGCCACCGCCAAAACGGTTGGGCTTGAGTGTTTCCTAGAGCAAGATTCGTCTTCATTTTGACAGGGTGTATGCGACCTCAAACGCCCCCTTGAAAGGCATGTATTTATATTTCAAACCGTACTAGTCCGCCAGTTCACAACGAACGAGCTTTATAACAAAGGCTATAACGCAAACACTTGAAAGGCAAAGGTATATCTGCGCAAGAAATAATTCATATCCAATGGCTTGAGGAAAGAGAAATACATGGCATTTGTAGGTGAATATGGTAGCACTCCTATTGTAAGGAATCATTTACACGGACATCACCCTCTCCCTCCCATATCCAATCATATCCACGCCATATTTATCCCTTATCTTCATCAGTCCTTGGGAAAGCTTGGCATATTTACTGTCTTTATGAAACTCCAACATGGAAAAGCTTTTGCGTTTATGAATCCCTGTACAATTACTCGCCCCCAAACCAATGTAATGAATTTTATAGCGTGGGTGAACATCAAGCTCTTTGAGCATACTTTGGGCAAGGTCGATAAAGAAGACTTCATTGAAAAGTCTATCATGGGTAAATGACTTTGACGATTTGGTTCCATATTGGTAGCGTATTTTCATAAAGAAAGTAGTGGGATTAAGACCTAGTTTGGTGATGGTGTAACTTAGATACCGAGAAAGTATCATGACGCGCCTTTGTATCTCTTCTCTATCCTCAATAGCTGCAAAATTTCGACTTATTCCAATACCTTTTCGCTCACGCGATGGATGCACAGGCTCATTATCAATACCTTGAATGCGTTTATAAAGCTCTTTGCCTGTTTTTCCATAGGCATCAAAGAGCATAGGCAGTCTTTTAGCCTCTTCAAGCGTTTCTATACCGTAGTGTTTTAATCTTTGCTCTACGGCTCTACCAACGCCAGGGAAATCTTCTACTTTGATAGGATTAACAAATGCGTTTACCTCATGAGGATAAATGACTTTCACGCCATAAGGCTTAATGGTATCGGTGGCTAGTTTGGCTATCCATTTGCTTTTACTCGCAGCAATAGAGATAGGCAAATCAAACTTTTCGGTTATTTCTCTTTGAAGCATCGCAATAAATTCTAGTGTATTATTATCTTCAATCCATCCGCCAACATCTCCAAAAAATTCATCAATGCTGTATTGCTCAAGTAGGGGAATTTTTGTTTCAAGATAGGCTTTGAGTTTAAAAGAGAGCATTTGATAAAAGAGATGATCACTAGGAAGCACGATAAGACCAGGGCACATCATAAGTGCATCTTTAAGCGGTGTGCCTGTTTTTATTTTGAATTTTTTGGTTTCATAACTTTTAGCGATGACAATACCGTGTATGGTTCCATCCTTATCAATAAACTCTTCGCGCCATTGTTTAATAATTGGCGTAATGCTAGGCTTTGTGATAAATTGCAAGGTACTGTTAAACGCCCCACTCTCTTCTAACAAGAGCGCTTCTTTTTTTTCTAATGCAAATATTCTTTTATCACTCCCTTTGGCAACGACCACAGGACGACCTTTTAAAAAAGGATAACGCGTTCTCTCAGCCGATACAAAATAACAATCTAAATCCATATGTAGTTTCAAGGTTTCTCTTTACATGTAAGCTTTTATTTCAAAGTGTAATATTTAATCAAGAGGCGTCAAAAATAAGTGATAATATGTCAACTAAACGATGAAGGATGATTGAATGGAGCTTGGGCGTGTTATTGATAATCTCAAAGATGTGTTAAGTTATGAGCTTGGCAATAAAAGGGTTTATGATAAAGATGTTGCACAGGCTCTTGGAATATCTAAAGAGAGCTTATCCCATTTAAAAAAGCGTAACAGCGTTCCTTATGAAGCTATTGTCTATTTTTGTGCCAAAAGAAGCTTATCGATTAATTGGATTTTGTTTGACCAAGTGCCAAAGTCTTTGGAAGAAAAAACAGAAAAATTTGCGCGTATCAAATACTTCAAAGAACTTCACACCAGTGCAGGTGGTGGGGCGTGGAATGATGAAGAAGGGTTTGAGTACATGTACATCGATTACGAGGGATTAAATACGCTTTCGCACTTAAAAGAAGAGTATCTTCACGCCATTAATGTGATTGGTGATTCCATGGAACCAACTTTGAGAGATAAAGAGATTGTGGTATGTGATGTTACATGTAAGGAAATTATTGATGGAAATATCTACATTATCAATACTCCAAACAGTGGCTTGCTTATCAAACGCCTTACATGTAGAGATGAAAAGCTCTCTATCATGAGCGATAATCCACAATACCTTGATGAAGTCGTCAATATCTGCCATGAGAACATTCATGTCCTCGGTCGTGTTCTTGGCACATTGGCGGAGGCGTAAAATGCAAATACGCCCTATTCTTATACGCCTAGAATATGATGTTTCTTACAAGAAAAATAACTACCGAAAATCACTCTTTTTCATCATTATTTTTATGGGTATAATACTGCTTTACATGTAAGGAGGAATCATGAGTGTATTAGAATTAAAAATAACCCTTTTGGATACAAAGCCATCCGTCTATAGAACCATCCACATTGAAAAAATACGCTCATTTTATGACCTTCATGTCGCCATTCAACTGGCTTTTGGGTGGCAAAATTACCATCTATACGAATTTAGAATCAATGAGGATATCATTGGCGAAAATGAATTTGATGGAGAAACCGATGTCCTTGAAAGTAGCAATATTCTTCTTTCTCAAAAGATGATTTTTGAAAAGCAGAAGTGTTTTTATACCTACGATTTTGGGGATAATTGGGAACACAAGATTGAGCTTGTCAAATTTGTAGAACCTAAAAAAACCTTTTACCCTCAATGCGTCAAAGGGGCTAAAAATGCTCCTCCTGAAGACTGCGGTGGGGTGGGTGGCTTTGAAGAGTTTAAAGCCATTATGAAAGATAAAAAACATCCACAGCACAAAGAAATGAAAGATTGGAATGATGGTCTCTTTGATGAAGACTTTTTTTCATTAGCTTTGGTCAATCAAGCCTTTGAAAGTTTTGATGCAACGCTAAAGGAGTTCAAAGAACATGATGAAGATACAATGTAACATCTGCCAAGGTAGTGGAAGACTAAACGATGGCACTTTGTGCTCTGCGTGTGATGGAATAGGCGAACTTGTTTCACTCAACTTTACCATCTCCCAACAAAAGCTCAATGATTTTATGCTTTTTTCCAATAGACTCAGACACGATACCTTTATGGAATACGCCGACCCAAACCATAAAGAAGCTGAAACTGAGCGATTTAAGCGCGCCGTTTATGCTTTAGTAAAAGAGTTCGAGGGATGAGACGCGCATTGGTAGAAATAACAAACAAGAAATATCCTTTATAATTTTAATGACTATAGCTTTAGATGAAGCGTTTTTTACTGTTTTTATACACTTCAAATAACGCTTCGTCTTTGATTTTTAAAAGCTCTTGAGCATCCTCTATAGCTTCCAATCCTCTTAAGACATCAATAAATTTCTCCAAGGTTATTTTTCCACTGATTTCAAACTCTTGATATGAGCGAAAACTTATCCCGATATGTTCTGCGAACTGTTTTTGAGTACCATTTTTCTTTCGCTTTTTTTTTGCTCTTGAGGCAAGTTCTTTGATAATCTCCTGCGTTGTTGCTAACGTAAAATCTATCTCGCTCACTTACTCACTCCTTTGGCAAAGCTATCATCTACGGTTTGTGTACTTTCAAGTACCTGTAAAGCAAATTCTTTAGGAATACCAAGATTGATACACTCATTTACTAGTTTTGTGTTCTTTATCTCTATCATTTTTTGTATCGTTTCTTCTAAAAATGATTCATCTATATTGTAAGGTTTAAACGTATTTTTTAAATCTTCAAATGTGGCACGGTTAAGCACCTTACTGCCAAGTAGCATCTGATGATAGCCGTTACTTGTATAGGTTAAATCATAAGCAGGAGCAAATGCCCACTTCCCATCACTATTCATAAGAAATGAAAAATTTTTTGAATGATCATCTTTGTTTCCAAAAATGGCATTAAACAAAATTACCTTTGCCATTTGCTCTTTTTGGCTTTGTGGAAGGTTAAGTTTATTGGCTATTCTAAACATATCCATATAGTCGTTATACGTTTCGCTTGGGTTATAATGCATCATGCCCGAGAGTGAATGGATATGAAATCTAACATTGATTTTTCTATCAAATCTATAGGTTAAAAAATGGGCTTTTCCATCAAATTCTAATAATTCACATGAACTCATTATAATGCCAGACTCTTTTGCAAGTAGATGATATAAATATTCCAATTTTGTAGGAACAGAAAACTCTTTGTATTTATGCGCTAACGTGGGGTACATTGATATATCACCATCATCATATTTGATAATAACAGGATAATACTCTTTTGGAAAATCTCCTTGTTTTCTAGTCAAACTTATTGTTTTATCACTAGGATTAAATCCGACTATTGCTTTTGCTCTAGCACCTCCACCAGCAGAGTTTGAGAGTGCAATAAGTGTTTTTAATGTTGGCATAGAATGATGATTGTTTTGGCTTTCATGACTCAAAAGTTTTTTAGACTCATCATATACTTGAGATATCGTTAATATCTCTTTATAATCTTGCGTTTGATATGTTGGATGAAACTCCAAAGCACCCAATGTATGAGTGCCTAAAAATTGCAATCTCTCCATAATGGTAGGTTTTCTTTTTAGATGTTCACATATAAAACGATCCATATAATCCATACCATAACTGCCAGGCAAATGGTCACTGATTAAACCAGGAAGTCCATACTGATAGGCAAGATGAGAAAATTCATAAACTTGTTTATTTTTCATAGGCATTTTAATAGGAGAAAAATCAAGTACATTTGTATCTGAATATTTAAACTTGATTATCCCTTTATGCTCTACGAGTTGGCCAATATCCTCTCCCCATGCTTTCACATAAATCATTTTTTATCCTTAAATACATTTATAGTGTATATTTTATCATAATATAACTAATATATACACCTATAATGTATTTTAATACTTATCCTAGACAAGTGTGATAAAGTTGAGAGTCTAAAAAAAGCTTGATTCTAAGAGTTTTCTGGCTTTTTTTGATATTTTATAAGCAATTTTTGAACAAAGAAGAGCGCCATCAACTGAGAATGCTACTTTAAGCCCCCCTATTCTCTTCTATGGCGCTTACTCTTGTTTGGGAGTACATTCCCTTCAATAGTTTCTTTTTATTGAATTTTAAGCCTTCTAGACCACTTTATAGCGTTTTTTATCGATGCCCTCCGTGTAAAATGTCTAATCGTTGTAGATACAGGCATTTTTTAACTCAAAATATGCGTTTTGTAGAATTTTCCTATGATGAGGACTTGGGAATTTTGAACTGAATGTTTTACGCGCTTGAAGGATTTTTATGATTTTGTAGATTTACCAGGTATGTGTTTTTCTTTGATGGAGGGGCGATATATCACATCTTGCTCGGAAAAGCTTTTCTTTTTAGGCTTAATGAGGGAAAGAGCAAGCACAAAGAATAGCAGCGTGATTGAAACACCCATAATGATTTCCATGGCCCCCTCCCCTTCTTTTTGGTTTTTAAAATGGTATTTTAGCAAAATACTTGGACACATAGGTCTCATCTTATAATCTAAAACTATCCATCACTTCTTTGATAGCTTTTTCAAACGCTTCTTTCTTTTTTTCATCCATCGATGTTAAAAATGATGCCCTAAGCTTTATCCCCTGATGGTCGTATGCAATTTTAAAATCATTTTCAACCATCACTTCTTTACTCTTTTTGGGCTTGAGCGTTTTAACCATTCGCAAGAGCTCTTGGCGTCCAATTTTGCTTTCTTGATACATAATGAAAAGTTCGTATTGTTTATCTTTGTCTTTGACACAATTAGAGAGTTCATATAAAAGAGTCTCATCTTTTCGTGCCGCTTTGTGCATTGCATAATAGTCATGAATTTTTTGGTTCAAATCTAAAATTTTGATTGAACGAGAAATTTCTGGTTTGCTTTTGCCAATTTTATTGGCAAGCTCAGTGAGAGAAAGTCCTGAATCAAGGGCATCTTGGTAAGCTTTTGCTATTTCGACAGGATTTAGATTCTTGCGTTGTAAGTTTTCAACCAACGCTGTAAAACGAGATTCTTTGCTGTGTGCATCTATATCCGAAACGATTGCCTCTATCTCTTTTCTGCCAAGTCTTTTATACGCCATCACTCTTCTGTGGCCAAACATAACAAAGTACTTGCCATCTGTTTGATCGTAAGAGACTTTAATGGTTTGAATCAGACCATTTTCATCGATTGATTTTGCAAGCTCTACGATGTCTGGATCATCAATAGAGACATGAAAGCGCGGCTGAAATGGATTGTCTTTGAGTTGGTCTAGCTTAATTTTTTTCAACATTGTCTACCTCCCACCAATAAGTTTATATGGATGATTATACCCATTAATCAATGAAAAAATAATATTGGTAAAATTTAAATTCACTAGCACACCCTCTTATTCACTTCTGCATGCTTAAAAATATAGCACACTCAAATGATGGTATCTTTAGCGCTATAAAGCCTAAAAATAGGCATCCCATAGATTTCGCATGCGAAATATAAATAGAAAAAATATCATTTAACCTCTCTAAAAAAGTTTTACTCTAGGCATTTTCTCTTTGCTTTAGAGGGTTATAAATACTATATTTGTATCCAAAAAATAATAAATGTGCCAAATAATATTTTATAATTTGTTAAAATGCGGTCAATTAAAATTTTGGAGTTACCCATGACACACGAAGAAGAAAACGCAGCTGCTGAGCATAAATCGTTTACCAGAGATGAAATTTTACAATTTAATGAACAGCGCAAAAATGATCGTATTGCAAAAGCATCCGATAGAAATGCGTTTGTTGCTATTCCAGAAGGAGGTGAAAGCCAAGTTTTTTACTCTCTAGGTCGTAGCGTTGATGCTATTTTTAGAACTTCACGCAGACAAGAGCTAAAACTAAACGTAATCCCCATTCTTGAAATGGAAGCCACCTTGGAATACAAAAAGGCATTGGTAGAGTTTTCCGCCAAATTAAGCGTTATTGGCAAGAAACTTGGCAAAGATTATATTGAAAGCCCTATTATTAAAGATTTCCGTAAAAATATAGAATCCGAGGAGAGGGCACTTAATCATATCAAAGAGACGCTAATGCCTTCTGCAGAGCCTCTTGAAGTAAAAGAAAAACCATCAAAAAAGTAGATCTATGGGCACAAAATGGATTGTATGCATCCTTTTTTGCCTCAATACCGTGTACGGACACGATAAGAGCTTATTCGAAAAATACGGCAATCGCTACAGTATTCCCTCACAACTTTTATGGGGGATTACCAAAATAGAGAGTAATTTTAATCCATTCGCTTTCAACGCAAACACAAACGGCACTTACGACATAGGTCTGATGCAAATCAATACCATTCACCTTCGTTTACTTAATGAGAATGGTATTGAGATAAATGATTTATTTCACCCAGAAACCAATATTGCTGTAGGCTCGTTTATTCTCTCACAGTGTTTTCAAAAGCATGGTCTTAACTGGAAAGGACTCACGTGCTACAATGGGCGCATAGAGGGTAATGATTATGCCATGAAAGTACTCTCTGGTATCACGCGTGAAGCCAACAAAAACAAAAGCGTAGTTGTGCATCATCCAAACAGCCCTTAAGAATGTGTCCTCATTTTAAGAAAAAAATGTGTGATAGGCGTTGCATAACATCGTTAAAGGTTAGATATATGGGCGTTAGGCAAATTAATGTTAATGAATAAAAGTGATTAAAAACAGTTTTTTAGAAGAGTACTTAGTAGACATTTTTTGCTGATGTGTTCTATTAATTGATTATGATTTGAAAGTTTAAACGTTTAGTCTCGGGTGATATACACAAAGGTCCTCTTATGATGTTAACGCAAGAACAGCTAGAAATTCTAAGCAATGTCAAGCAAATGTGTGCCAATGAGATATTAAAAATTAACGCATTTGCAGGTACAGGCAAAACATCTACGTTAATGGCGATTACCAAAGCACTTCCTCATAAACAATTTTTATATCTTGCCTTCAATCGCTCTATTGTACAAGAATGCAAAATGAAATTTCCTGCCAATGTTACTATTCTCACCACCCATTCTTTGGCTTTTAGAAAAATCGCCCTCCCCTACTACATCCAGCAAGGACACGAGATTCATGATGGGAATTACAAACCAGCTCAAATCGCTAATCTTTATGGTGTAGAAAATCTTCTAGCATATGAAGCATTGTGTGTACTTGAAGAATTTTTTACTTCAGATACACGTGAACTCTCGTCTAGAACAAGCGATGCGCATACCCTAGCCTATACAATCTACTGTGATATGATAGAGCACAGGCGTGACATTACCCACTCATTTTATTTAAAACAATATCAACTTCTCCAAGATAAAGAGCATCCTAAGTATGATTACATCCTTCTTGATGAGGGGCAAGATACCAATGATGTCACTTTGGATATATTTCTAAACTTCGATGCTGCCAAAATCATTGTAGGAGATACCCATCAAGCAATTTACGGCTGGAGAGGTGCTCGAAATGCCATGGATAAAGTTCAAGCAGATGCCAACCATTACTTAAGCACGACATTTAG
>JAQUVE010000172.1 GCA_028693565.1 Sulfurospirillaceae bacterium
TACTTTGCATCTTTTATATCTAGTGCAACTATTTTGCTTTTTTGTTTATTGTTTTCTTTATAAAAAATCTCTATGTTTTTTTTAGCTATCTTCTCTTCATAATCTATTGGGATTAAGAGATAAAACTTTTCATTATTTTTAGGATGAGCTAAAACTTTGTATTTTTTTCCATTAAAGAGTGCCTCTTCATAGCTTATATTTTTCTCTTTTGTTAGCTCTAAAAGGGCAACCTTTCCGTTTTGTATAACACTGTTAGCTATCTCAACTTCAAATCCAAAAGTAGACAAAACAAAAAAGAGTAAAGGTAAAATAAATCGCATCAAAGGTCCTTCATTGAGCGTTCAACATCACGCTTCATATCTTTTTCTTTGAGATCATTTCTCTTATCATGCAACTGTTTACCTTTTGCTATAGCAATTTGAATTTTTACGATGTTTCTATCATTAAAATAGAGTTGAAGAGGGACAACTGTATAGCCATCTCTATCAACCGCTTTTATCATTTTTGCTATCTGTTTTTTATGTAAAAGAAGCTTTCTACTTCTACGCTCTTCGTGTGAATAAAAATGATGTGTAGTCTCTAGTCTTCCAATGTGAGCGTTAAATAAAAACGCCTCACCTTGAACAAAACGGATAAAACTATCTTTTAAGTTTACTCGCCCAGCTCTTATGGCTTTTATTTCACTTCCCAATAAAACTAAACCAGCTTCAAACTTCTCTTCTAAAAAATAGTCAAAATAGGCTTTTTTGTTTTTTGCTATGTTCTCGCCCATTATATCTTTTCCTTCTCTCTTACTCTAAAAAAACTACTTCCGCTTCCGCTAAAATACTCTCCATGCTTATAGTGGTTTTTTAACTCTTTATATAGCTCTAATGCTGGGGTAAAGAGGTCATTTGCTTCACTTGCACTCATTGAGTTTAGGGCATCTTTTGATGATATCTTTTTAAGTCTCTCGACTTCAAATCCATCTATTGGGTTATAAAAACTCTCTCTATATACCCCATAAACCTTTGGTGTACTTATCTCAAGCTGTGGAGTAAAAACCAAAATGTCTAAAAGTTCTTCTTTAAACTCTTCAACAACCTCTCCAATACCACTAACATTTGCGCTATCATACCCATAAATGAAAAATGGAACATCCGCACCAACGCGTAGCCCAATAAGTGCTAACTCATTTTGACTAAGACCTAAATGCAAAACTTCATTACACATTTTTAAAAATGTAGCAGCGTCACTACTTCCACCGCCAAGACCAGCGAAGGAAGGGATATTTTTATTTACCTCAACTGCATACTTTTGCATTAAATTTTTTAGTGTATTTGCTTTAGTCTCATCTAAAAACTCTAAAAGTGCCTCATAGGCTTTATAAATTGTATTTTGCTCTGTTTTACAAGAGAATGAACCGATGATTTCAAACTCTTCATCGCTTTGTTTTGCAACAAATGAGAGCTCATCGTAAAGAGATGAGACTCTCATAAATCTTGATATTATCTCGTGATAGTTGCCCCTAATTCCTTGTATCTTTAAAAAAATATTTACTTTTGCATAAGCTCTATAAAGCTTCATCTTTAACTCTTTTATTTTTTTATGATAGCGCTAAGAGAATTTATACTAGAGATGTTTATCCCTTTAGAAGCTGCTATATTTGAATCTTTTACATCTGTTAAGAGTTCATTTCTTACTATAGAGAGATTTTTTGGCGCATCTATTCCAAGTTTTACCACTCCCTTGTCAATGGATATAACTTTTATAGTGATATTATCCCCTATTACAATCGCTTCACCCTCTTTTCTTGATAATACTAACATTCAATCCTGCCTAATTCATAATTTACTTCTGCATCTTTTACATTTATGATAGATATAAAACTGCCACTATCAAGCCAGTAGAGTCCACTCTCTTTAATTTCTAAATCATTTAAAGCAAGAACTCTTCCATATTTTAGATTATCACTATCTCCATGATAGAAGTTTTGCATCATATTTAGCGACTTTTTAATGTTCAGAGGCTTTTGATTATTATACTTAAATCGCCCCTCGCTAAGCCTCTCTAGCGCACTCAAGCTTCCACTCTCAACACCGAGCCTATTTGCAATTATAAGCCCAAGTGAGCGGATATATGTCCCCTCTGAAACGGTTGCTTCAAAAGTTATAAATGGATGACAGTAGCTCACTAGCTTAGTTTCATATATAGTTGAGTTTATCTTATTTAACGTAAATTCTACTCCAGCGCGGGCCAAGTCATAGGCTCTTTGTCCATTTATCTGCTTTGCGCTAAAGATTGGTGGTTCATACTCTAGTGAGCCTTCTAGTGATTTTATAACTTTTAAAACCTCTACCTCATCAAGCTCATCTACTATCTCAACCTCTTCTATCATCTCTGTATCCAAACTATCACTTTTAGCACCTAGCCAAAGTGTAGCACGATAAACTTTTGGCGTTTTGGCAAGAAATCTAAAGAGCTTTGTATAGCTTCCCATACCGATGATAAGGACTCCCTTAGCAAAAGGGTCAAGTGTTCCAGAAAATCCAGCTTTTTTAGTTTTATACTCTCGTTTTATGCGGGAGAGAAAAAGGTTTGAGCC
This sequence comes from Sulfurospirillaceae bacterium, assembly GCA_028693565.1. Lineage (GTDB taxonomy): Bacteria > Campylobacterota > Campylobacteria > Campylobacterales > Sulfurospirillaceae > Sulfurospirillum. The sequence goes on from JAQUVE010000172.1 coordinate 2,585, forward strand.
AATGCCCTCTGGTTTGTATGCGACAAAGAGTCTATTCATAGTCTCTCAACAAATGAAGCTAAAATATCCCTTTTCGTACCTGCAAAATTGATATTTAGCTTAAACTCTCGTCCAGACTTACTAACGCCATTTACTCGCCCAGTGCCAAACACTTTATGACGAACTAAATCACCTTTTTTAAAAGATGTGTTTTTCTCTACTATTAAAGAGCCCTCGCAAAGTCCAGCTTCATTAAAAAATCTACTCTTTTGTAAATCGCTTCTTCTACCTTTATAAAATCTACTATCTACATGTGAGAGTGTAAGCGTGTCTTTTGCTCTTGTAAAAGAGACATATCCTAAACGTCTCTCTTCTTCAAGGTCACTTCCATCGCCAACAAGAGGTAAAAAGCCCTCTTCAAGTCCAATGATAAATATATGGTCAAACTCCAAACCTTTGGAAGCGTGGATACTCATCATATAGATACTCTCACCTTCAACTTGATCTTGTTCACTTTGAAGTGTAAGCTCATTTAAAAACTCATCTATAGATGATGCTGGAGAGTTTTTTACAAAATCTCTAAAGAGTCCATAAAACTCATCCATATTTAAAACTCTCTCAACCTCATCTGGCATACCTTTGTAAATATCTTTGAGATGAAAAGTATCTTCTAAAATATCTATAAAATTATATGTACTCTCAGTTGAGGATTTTGCAACGCTTTGTATGTCTTTTATAAATTTCTTTAATGTCTTTGCGTTTTTACTCTTAACAAGTGCTTCCAAATCAGCCAATGAAGTTTTTTTGATATACTCAAATATTGATGTATCGTTTGCATGTGCGGCTAACTCTATCTTGTCTACACTAGCTTTACCCATACCTCTTTTTGGCTTATTTACTATACGTTTAAATGAGAAGTCATCATGAAAGTTTGTGATAACGCGAAGATAACTTATGAGATCTTTTATCTCTGCTCTATCATAAAACCTAAGACCACCAACTAGTTTATATGCAATACCTGCACGGTTTAATCCATCTTCAATAGATCTACTTAGAACGTTTACACGATATAAAACTGCTATGTCCTCAGCCTTCACTCCAGAATCTAAGAGCTTAGTAACTTTTGAAGCTATCTTTCTAGCCTCTTCACTCTCATCTCTAGAGTTTAAAACTGTAATATCTTCACCACCACCACGAGTAGGAATAAGTTTTTTGCCCAAACGTGAGCGGTTATGCTCAATTAGAGCATTTGCAACTTTTAGTATTGGTTCTTTTGAGCGGTAATTCTCTTCAAGTTTAAAAACAGATGTACCTTTGAAATCCTGATCAAACTCCATGATATTTCTAATATGCGCCCCACGCCATCCATAAATACTCTGATCATCATCACCGACCACGCAGATGTTATTGTGAGTAGAGCATAGTTTTTGCAGAAGTTTTAACTGAAGTTCATTTGTATCTTGATACGCATCTACCATGATATATTGTTACTTTTGTGAAGTGTCACGTGCCAGTTCTCGTTTTTCATC
>JAQUVE010000173.1 GCA_028693565.1 Sulfurospirillaceae bacterium
CCATACCTATCCTAGGCAAACCAAAGATATTTATACCATTGCTCAACCCAATCTTCTCATCACGGATGTTGATACTCCTGAAGATATTGTCTACCTTTTGACAAAAACCATGTATGAAAATCTATCGTTTATTAATTCTGTTAATAAAGGTACCATCTCTCTTTCTCTGCAAAATTCTATTAATGGTTTAATGATTCCTTTGCACAAAGGGGCTATTCGTTACTATCAAGAAATGGGTATCATAATTCCTCCTCATCTTTTGTCAAACGAACTGCTAAACTAGTCAGTTGAAAATGTGATTTAAGAGTTGCATTTTGATTTAAAACCTTAAGAAACCAAGTTAAATTGGTTAAACTCCATTTTCAATTTTATTGGAAGGAGTTTGGTGTTAAAAAAAGGTGAAATTAAAATGATAAAGAAGTTTTTAGCTGAGGGTTTGAGTAAAAGTGCCATTGCACGAAAGCTAGGTATTTCAAGAGATACCGTAAGACGTTATGCCAATCTTCCAGATGATTATATTCCCCATATCAATAGACCTCCCGTAATCAACAGTGTTGATCCTTATTTGCCTCACATTGCTAAAATGCTAGAGACGGCAGAACAACAAAAAAGTGAAATACCACTGACAGTGATTTATGAAGAGATTAAGAAGCTTGGCTATGGTGGAAGTCTGAGATGGTTACAGCAAGTCATACTAAGATATGAGCTTAGAACACGAGCTAAATTAGATGAGCCTATTATACGCTTTGAAACCAAACCAGCCGAGCAAATGCAAGTGGACTGGATAGAATTTCCCAAAGATAATTTATCCGCCTTTGTAGCAACGATGGGTTATTCTAGGGCTTCGTATGTCGAGTATGTCAATAATGAGAAAATTGAGACTTTGATAGGTTGCCACATGAACGCTTTTGCCTACTTTGGGGGTGTTCCAAAGGAATGTCTCTATGATAATATGAAAACCGTCATATTGTCTCGAAATGACTATGGTAAAGGGGACCATAGATTTAATCCCTTGTTTTCTGACTTTGCCAAACATTGTGGCTTTAGCATTAAAGTATGTAAACCTTACCGTGCTAAAACCAAAGGAAAAGTGGAGCGATTTAACCACTATCTGCGATATCACTTTCACAATGGATTGCGTGTACGACTCTCGATGAAACATTACGCATTAACACTGGATAATGCGAATGCCGAAGTGCTCAAATGGTTGGATAATACCGCCAATAAACGTATTCATCAGACAACATTACAGATACCATTTGAATTGTTGGCACAGGAGCAGTTCCAGCTACTTCCTATGCCTAAAGCCTATCAAGGAATCCACCCTAAAGCTTTGATTGAAAGTGTAGCTAAAAAATATTTTCCAATCAATTCTCACAAAGACTGGGATAAACTGTATATCCCCAGTCGTGATGTTCAATGTTATGATGATTTTATACCCATGGTTGCCAATATCATCCTTCCTGTTGGATTTTATGGCGGTACATTATGGAGCTAGATACCGCTATCGAAGAGTTATGTAAAGAGCTTAAACTGCCTATTATTGGAGAAAAATATCATGATATTGCCAGTATCGCAGCCAAAGAGAATTGGCAGTACTCACAGTTCTTAGAAGAGGTATTACAAATGGAAGTCGATAATAGGCTGAGAAGGTCTAAAAACATGTTGACCAAACTTGCAGGATTTCCCGTTATTAAGACATTAGAGCAGTTTGATTACACTTTCTCAGTGGGAGTAAACAGAAAGCAGATTGAAGAACTCTCAGGCCTCATATTTGTTAAAAAGCGTGAGAATATCATTCTATTGGGCGAAAGTGGTGTGGGTAAAACGCATCTTGCCATTGCCATTGCTCTAAAAGCCGTACAGCATCGCTATAAGGTAAGATTTACTACCATTAGTGAGCTTCTAAGCAGTGCCAATAAAGCCAAAAAAGAGAAGAAATATGACAGTTTCCTCAAATCTATCACCAGCCCATCGGTTCTTGTTATTGATGAGATAGGATACTTTAATATGAGTAAAGAAGAAGCCAATCACTTTTTTCAGATTATCTCTAAACGCTATGAAAAAAGTTCCACTATTTTTACATCAAACTTGGTATTTAGTAAATGGGTTCACGTATTTGCAGGCGATAAAATCGTAACTACTGCCATACTAGATAGAGTGTTACATCATTCACATATCATCAATATTCAAGGAGACAGTTACCGACTCAAAGAGAAGAAAAAAACAGGAGTTTTACACTCAGAAATCTATAAGTTTGAAGCTAAATCTTCAAACCTAGAAGGTCAAAATCAAGAGGTGGTTTAAGTTTCAAATTGTGACTTTTTTACACTAAAAACTGACTAGTTCTGCGCTTCGCTTGACATCTTTTACATACAGCTCCTTAATCTCTTATAATTCTCTCAAAAAAAATACTTCTTCTCTCTTTATTTTAAGAGATTGTTGATAGAGCAAAGCAGTAAACTTTTCTTAGATAAAATTTAATCTAGGAGGTTCTCTATGTTTAGTGCAAAGAAGATAGTTTTTATACTTCTTGCTTTGGTCGCTATGCTTTCCATGATCTATCTTACGCCAGAAATGGTTGGATTAAGCTATAAAGGAAAAGTAGCGCTTGGAGTTGGTATTTTTGCCATTATCGTGTGGATTACACAAGCACTTGATGATGCTCAAAGTGGATTTTTAATCATTGCTTTTTTAGTTCTTTTTGGGGCTGGAAAAATGGGAGAAGCTCTCATTGGGTATTCTTCTACGGGTGTTTGGATTGTTGTGCTTGGTATGATTATGGCCGCTTGTATGGGTGATAGCGGACTTTCTAAAAGATTGGCTTTAGTGGTAGTGAGTAAAATTGGTAAATCGGCAACGAACTTATATTGGGCGATTTCACTTGTCACACTGATTATGACTTTTTTTATCCCTTCGCTTGCGGCAAAAACACTTTTAGTTTTACCTATTGTGACTTCCATGGGATTGGCTTTTGGCGCAGAAAAAGGAGAAAGCTCTTTAGTAAAAGGTTTGATTTATATTGTCACTATCGCTGGTACCATGTACTGTATGGGTATTATGACTTCACACGCAGCCAATCCAATTTCTGTTAGTCTTTTAAAGAATGCTACAGGCATTGAAATAGGTTGGATGGAATGGTTTAAAATCGGTATGCCACCAGCTTTACTGATGGGCTTGATCGCAACGTATATTATTATTAAAATATTTCCACCAGATATTAAAGATATATCTGCTGGCCGTGATGTCATGAAGCAACAATTGAGTGCTATGGGTAAAATGAGCCCAAAAGAGATTTATGCTCTCGTTATTTTTCTTTTAACCCTTCTGTTATGGGCAACGGATAAACTCCATGGTTTAAATACAGCTTTGGTCGCTTTACTTGCTGTTTCTGCTATGATAGCACCTGTTCCTACGCAACTAATGACCTGGAAAGAAGCTGAGCGAAAAGTTCCATGGAATGTCTTTATTGTTTATGGGGCAGGTTTATCTATGGGATCGTTGCTGGTTAAAACAGGAGCTGCTGCATGGCTTGCAACTACATTTTTTCATCCTTTACTCAATTTAGACGTTAGACTTCAAGTTGTCATTTTTATTTGGTTAATGTTAATCCTTCAAGTTCTATTTACAGGAGCTGGCCCTAAAACAACCGCATTAACGCCTGTGGTCATTGCTCATGCCATTGCTGTTGCAGCTTTGCCTGCTAATGCGGGTATGCAGGTTACAGCATTTGTTGTGTTAGTTGCTATGAATATGCTTCATCAATACTTACTTCCTGTTTCAAATCTTCCAAATATTATTGGTTTAGCAACAGGAGAAATTACTTCGAATGAGTTGATTAAAGTAGGTACGATTATGAGTCTATTTGGTGCTATTTTTAGTACAGTCATGGTTTACACCTACTGGAGTTGGATAGGTCTATTTTAAAGTGTAAAATCTCTTATTGATCAAGAAGACAAAAGGTGTAAAGATGTTTAAATTTAATGTAACGAGTGACGCGTGTGTTAAATGCGGAAAGTGTATCCCTGTATGTACGATTCATGAAGTTAACCGAGATGAAGTTACAAGTCCAAGAGGTTTTATAGACC
>JAQUVE010000046.1 GCA_028693565.1 Sulfurospirillaceae bacterium
AAAAACTACGATGACAGCAGGGACATCACCTTCGTTAATGCCATAATGCCATTTATTGACAACTTCGATAAGCGCTTCGCCTGCTTTTAGGTGCAATGTTTTTTTCTCATCAGTGATGACCGTAAGTTCTCCTGCTAGCAAAACGCCCGCATTGATAAGAGGATGCATATGCATAGGCAATGTTACATGTGGTGGAATAGCAATTTTTAACACTGTGACTTCTGGTTCACCTTTGGGATATGCAGGCATTGCACTACCATCCCAACTGAGTGTGGATTTGGCTAGCACATCCACGCTAACACCTTTAGCCTCAGCGGCCATTGCACTAACCGATAAAATAACCATCATCATGGTAAACCATAACACTTTCATAATTTTTCCTTTTTAAAAGTAGACTTTAAATATCGAACCTTCGTTTAACTTTGACTCTATTTCGAGTTTAAAATGGTTGTCTTTGCAAACGGTATTGACAATATCAAGCCCAATACCAAAACCGCCTTTGACAGTATTCGCACGTTTATAGCGCTTTAAAATTTCGCCTAACTTAGCGTCTGCAATGCCGATGCCACTGTCAGTAACGCTAAGATATTCTTCATTTAAAACAATTCCAATGTGTCCGCCTATCACATTATATTTGATAGCATTTGTCAGAAGATTATCGATAAGTTTTAGTATGCTCTCTTTGCCAATAAGTAAGGTTTTTTCAGCCAAATCAAGGCTGACGTGTATACTTTTATACTCCAGTACTTCTTGGAAATATTCAATACGTTCATGAATAAGTTGTTTTACATCTACAACACTTTTGAGCTCATTTTGTTTGTCATGAATGAGCATATAACTCATATTTGCATACAGCGAGGCAATCCTTTTACCGCTAAACTCAATACGCTTTTTCTTTTTAGGATCTATATCTTTTAACGTTTCTATGCTCATCAAAATAGCCGTAATAGGCGTGTTTAATTCATGCGTTGAATCCTTAATAAACCTATCTAACGCTTCACGTTCCGCTTTAATGGGTTTTAAAAAAAGTCTCGCTAAAACATAGCCTAATATAGTTGCAAATAACAAACTCATCAGCAAATAAAAGAAAACTTTGCTCTGAATTGCCCTCACCTCTTGGCGCACATTCTCTTTTTTAATGACAATGTATTTCACTCCTAAATGCAATTGAGCACTCGTATCAACATAAAAGAGATTATCATCTTTGACGTAAAATGTTTCGTTTAAATCAACCGTATCTTGAAAGCCAGTAAATAAGGGCTTATTGTTTTCATCGTAAAGTGATACCGTATAATTTTCACTGTGAGAAAAGCAGTCATTAACATCATTTTGCTCTAAGCATTGTAATAAATGATTATCATGCATCATATGTGCTGTCACAATTTGGTGAGAGACCGAAGATGCAAAAGCACGAATTTGAAAGTTATATGTTTCATAGGTATTTTTGATTTCAATCATATAAATCATATACGCCAAAACAAGAATAAAAGAGTAGATAGAAACAAGATAAATCAACAAAAAATGAACCAGCGATTTTTTTTCATAAGCACTTAAAGACATAGCCCGCCCCTTTGATATTTTGTATTTGATCTTCCATGAGGTAAGGACGGATATTTTTGATATAGGTGCGAATAGTGGCATAGGTTGGTGTTTCGTCATACGGCCAAACGTGATTGATAATTTCATCAAAAGAGATGATTTTGCCTTGGTTTTTAATGAAATACTCTAAAAGCTGTGCCTCTTTGTGACGCAATGTGTAGTTTATACCCTCTTTGTTTATCGTATAAATACGTGGATTATACGTAATACTTTTAGCCAGGGGTATAAGCTCTGTGCTCTCTATCTTATGCAGTTTTTTAGTACGTTCTATTCGAACGAGCAACTCCTCTAAGTCAAAAGGCTTTTTGAGGTAATCCTCAGCACCTAACGCAAAACCTTTTTTAACATCGCTGATTTGATCCAGCGAACTGATGAAAATCGTGGGGGTAGCGATTTGCGCTTTTTGAAGCTCTTTTAAAAGCTCAAACCCGCTCATCGTAGGCACATTGATATCTAAAAGTAGCATATCATATTTGTTAGAATAACAAGCCTCAAAAGCAAGTCTTCCATCAAAAAACGTATCCACACGCATACCGTGTTCAACCAAGAACTCTTCCATGATTTCATTTAGGATGATGTCATCTTCTAGGAGTAATATTTTCATAAAAGGCATTATACAAAATTTAATCTCGTATGCGCATTTTAAAGAGATTGTTATATAATTGCACCGTTTTTTTCAAGCACTTAGTTTCAAGACAAAGGCAATAATTATGGAACAAAAAAACGATACACATACCACTGGAAATTTAGCCAATAAAGTCACAACATTTAACCAATTTTTAGAGATTAACGTTGAAAGTTTATTGCTCAAACTGCTCAATATTGCTCGCTATATTTTTATCATTATGATGATTATCTATTTGGCGCAATGCTTTGTAAGCTTAGGCTATAAGATGGTTTCATTTACCCTATCACAAGGTGCTCTTGATTTTAGTTCAATGAAAATCATCTTAACTGATGGACTATTTGTCTTAATCGTTTTAGCCATTGTCAAAACACTTTTCATTCAAGATGGATTTGATTATGCCATTACCTTCCTCGAAATCTCATTTGTCGTCTTAGTCCGAAAGCTTATCTTACTTGAAACTGACCCATCTGAAACAATGCTACTGCTTGTACTCGGTATTACCTCAGCACTTTTTTTCGTTTTAATCGTATATATCCATGGGCTCAAACACAAATGGGCAAAAGAGCAAAACCTTTCATAGCACCCTTAAAGAGCAGCACCTACAACAACTGTCCATTCACGAATTTCCCATTTTGTTACAAGGTTGTTTTGAACATAAGGATCATGGCTGATAAAAGCTTCAATGCGCGCTATATCTTCAACCTTAAAGATGATAGCCGCTCCATCTGTTGGATTTGAAAAAGCACCCCCTAAGATAATCTCACCACTTTGTACAAACGTGGCAGTCAAACGAAGATGTGCTTCACGATAGGAAGAACGTTTCTCAACAATATTTTCCACGTAGTCATAAAAGAGAATGTAATACATACTATTTCCTCACAAATTTTTTTTCGCATTATTATACCTATTCCATAAAAACTACACATACATTACTTATACTTCGTCCATAACTTTATAAGGAGTCAGAATGAAGAAGCTTTTCATTGCGATTTTTGCAATGTTGTTAGGTCTCAGCAGCGTCTATGCAGAAGGCATTGTCAGCAAAAAAGGTATGGCGGGAAATTTAGAGGTTGCGTATGTAAGTAGCAAGCCTTTAACAACGGGGATGAACATGTTTACGATTACCGTAAAAGAGAACGGTACCGTCATTAAAGGTGCCAAAGTGAGTATGAAAGTCTTTATGCCAGAGATGCCAGGCATGCCTGCGATGAGTTCAGATGCCGATGTCATGGACATGGGTGATTCTTATATGGCTCACGCAACCTTTTCGATGCATGGAACATGGCAAGTGAGCATCGTGGTTGAGACCAAAGACGGCAAAAAACAACGTCTAAAATCCAGCGTTAATCTCTAAAATGAAAAAGCTCCTTCTTAGCGTAGCTCTCGTGGGTTACGCTTTTGGGGCTAGCTTTCTTAGTGAGCTTGCTCTGAAAAATAATTATGATATCAAAGTGCTTGAAGAACAAAAAGCAGCGCTCTTGCAAGAGGTTGATCTAAGTAAAGTATGGGAAAATCTAAGGCTTGGTATTGGCGCAAAAGATATTTTCTTTGATGAGCCTCTTAAACGTGATGCTGGAGCACAAAATGAATTTATAGAATTTTCTCAAAAAATACCCACAGGTTCAAAGCTCGACATCAAAGCCTCCATCGCACAGCAAAATGTTGCCGTCAAAAGTTTAGAGATTAAAGATAAAAAGCTCGATATCACCAACTCTGTTATGAGTTTGCAGTACACTTTAGGGCGCATTGATGCGGACATGAAAACTCTAGCGCGTTATGAAAAATTATTGATTGATTTAAAAGCGGCGCACTTAGCGTATAGCAGTACCGTGAGTGCCCACTATAATCAAACGCTTTCCAACACCATTTTGGAGAAAAATATTGTGATTTTGCAAAAAAGTTTGGTACGTGAAAAAGGCTCGGTGTTGCACAAATTAGAGAGTATCATAAACACTTCCGTAAGCGATGATGCAAAGCTTGATTTGGCATTGATGCCTTATACGAAAAGTAATGAAGAAGCAACCCTTAAAGAGCACAACCCAAAACTCTTGCTTCAAAGAATTCAAACGCAAAAAGAGCTGAACAATCTTAATTATGAAAAAGAGCAAAAAATTCCTGACGTGACAGTGGCTCTTGGGTACAATCACCGTGAAAGTAGGGACGATATGTGGTACCTCTCGTTTTCGATTCCTTTACCTCTATACGGACGTGAAGAGCTTTCAATTCGCAAAGCAGAACTCACGCAAAATGCTTCCGAGCAGAGCGAGAATGCATTGCAAAACAAGCTCGTTTTTGACTTGCAAGATGAACTCTTGAATAAAGAGCTTCAGCAAGAAAAAATCGGACTCAATCAAGCGATTTTAGAAGAAAATAGACGCATTTACGACAATATTCTCTCCACCTCGTTTAGTCAAAACGATGCGCTTGTCAAATTACTAAGCAATCTTACCACCTCGCTTGACACCGAACTCAAAATCAACACTTTAACCCTGGGGTATGACCTTTCATGTTTAAAAATCAATTATCTATTAGGAGAGCTGTAATGAAACGACTTTTTTTATCTTTATGCGTGGTGATACTAAGTCTCTCGCCGCTCAGTGCTAAACAGCTTTTCAATGTCAAAACCATCAAAGTAGTTAAAGTCATGGATAGCGAATACAAAGATTTTTACGGTTATACCAAGCCTAACGAAGAGACAACACGTGATGTGGTGCTTCGTTACGATGCTTTTGTCAGCGACATCTATGCCAATAAAACGCTCACCTACGTTAAAAAAGGTGAGCCACTTTTTCGTGCATATTCTCCTGAGGTTTATACCGCTGAGCAAGAGTTACTCGGAGCCCTTCGTATCAACAACAAAGGGATGATTGACAGTATCGCTCAAAAACTCAAACTCTTAGGTGTGGATGAAGGGGTTATTCATAAAATCATCATTGATAAAAACACGCCTGAGCAGATCACGACCTATGCGCCTTATAGTGGCTATATCACACAAAAGAAGATCAACCAAGGCTCGTTTGCCCCTAAAGGAAGCAGGCTCTATGAGTTGAGCGATTATAGCAATTTATGGATGATGGTCAGTGTGTATGAAAAAGATGTCGCGTTTGTCAAAAACACAAAAACTGCCGAGCTTTTTTTTGACATCACCACCAAACCCTACCGTGCCAAAGTGGACTACATCTACCCCAATGTGGATGCCAAAACCAAAAGCGTTGAAGTAAGGCTCTTGGTCGATAATGCCTCTTTGGAGTTGCCGATTAACGCGTTTGCAAGGGTGCGTTTTAGCGGTATGAAAAAAGAGTATTTAAGTCTTCCAAAAAGTGCGGTGCTGACCAAAGGAAGCCAACACTTTGTTTTTGCCAAAGGCGAGTTTGAGGGCGAATATGAACAAAAAGAGGTCAATGCCAAGCGTCTTTTTAACGACACATTTGAAATCATCAGTGGTTTAAAAGAGGGGAATGAAGTCGTTGCCAATGCGCTGTTTATGTTTGATGCCGACGCACAAATCAATGGAGCACTCCAATGATAGACGCCATTATCAATGCCAGTGTCAAGAATAAATTTCTTGTCATCTTGAGTATTGTCATCGCATCATTGGTCTCTTTTTGGGCAATTAAAAACACCCCTTTGGACGCATTGCCTGACCTAACACCACCGCAAGTCATCGTCAATGTCAAATACCCAGGTCAATCACCTAAAATCATCGAAGACCAGATCATTTATGAGTTGTCGAACTCACTGCTCTCCGTGGCAAAAGCCAAAACGGTACGGGCGTTTAGTTCGTATGAAAATGCCATTGTCTATATCATTTTCAACGACGATACTGACATGTACTGGGCACGAGATAGGGTGAGCGAAGTCATTGCCTCTGTGTCTAAAAATGTTCCCTCAGGCTCATCCATCAAACTAGGGCCTGATGCAACAGGCATTGGTTGGGTGTTTGAGTATGCGCTCAAATCAAAAACAAAGAGTTTGGAAGAGTTGCGCAGTATTCAAGACTACCTTTACCGTTATGCGCTTTTGGGTGTGGATGGTGTGAGTGAAGTGGCAAGTGTGGGTGGTTATGTTAAAAACTACGAAATTACGTTGCACAAAGATGCATTGGTAAAGTACAACCTTAGTGTTGCGCAAATAAGTAAAGCGCTTTCGTCCAATAACCGCGATCTAGGTGGTCGCGTGTTGTTGGAAAACGGGTATGAAAACATCATCCAAGCCAAAGGATTTGTGAGTTCTTTAGCAGAAATCGGCGCTATTGCTATCCAAACGACAAATGGCATTCCGCTCACGCTTAAGGACATCGGTGACGTGCGCATTGTGCCAAGTTACCGCAACGGTTTGGCTGAACTCAACGGTGAGGGCGAAGTCGTTGGTGGCGTGGTGGTCGTACGCTATAAAGAGAACGCTTACAAGGTCATTCAAGCGGTCAAAGAGAAGCTAGCTTCTTTACATGTAAACGATGTGGAAGTGGTCACGACCTACGATAGAAGTGAGCTTATTACCAAAGCTATTGGCAATTTGGAACACACACTTTTGGAAGAGAGCATCGTGGTTTTGGCAGTGGTGATGCTCTTTTTACTCCATTTTAGAAGTGCGCTCATTGTCATCATCGTTTTACCGCTCACGATTGCGCTCACGTTTTTGTGTATGAAACTCTTTGGACTCGAGTCAAACATCATGAGTCTAGGCGGTATCGCCATTGCCATTGGTGCGATGGTCGATGCATGTATCGTTATGATCGAAAACGTCCATAAAAAACTCCTCCATGAAGAGCATCTCACGCCTGCCAAACGCACTGAAATCATCATCGCTTCATCCAAGCAAGTCGGTCGCCCCATCTTTTTTGCCCTCATCTTAATCGTGGTGAGTTTCTTACCGATTTTCGCACTCAGTGGACAAGAGGGCGCACTGTTTAAACCGCTTGCCTTTACCAAAACGTTTGCGATGCTCATCGGTGCGGTGCTTTCCATCACGCTTGTGCCCATTTTGATGCTCTTTTTCATCAAAGGCGGTATTATGAGCGAGCATAAAAATCCGCTCAATCGCTTTTTTATCTGGCTTTATCAACCTCTTTTAGCACTGTTTATTAAATTTCGCTATGTCGCTTTAGCGCTGTTTGTCGTGATGATGGGCTATGGTGGGTATGTGTTTGAGCATCAGCGATGGGAGTTTATGCCACCGCTTAATGAACAAACGTTTATGTACATGCCCGTCACGCCCTATGGCATCGGCATCGACATGGCAAAAGCGTATGCGCAAAAAACAAACGAAGTGATTAAAAGTTTTCATGAGGTTGAAAGTTCTTTTGCTAAAGCAGGACGTGCGGACAGTGCCACCGACCCAGCACCGCTTTCGATGATAGAAACCATCATCCAGTTTAAGCCACAAGAGCAGTGGCGAAAAGGGATGACGTATGACAAACTTTTAAACGAAATGGACGAAAAGCTTCAAGTGATGGGGTTGGTGAACTCATGGACATACCCTATTCGCGGGCGCATCGATATGCTACTCACGGGTATCCGTACACCTGTGGGCATCAAACTGTACGGTGACAATAACAAAGACCTTGAACTCTATGCTAAGAAAATCGAGCAAGTTTTACAGGGTTTTGGTGCGACCAAAAGTGTCTTTGCCGACAAATCCAATGCGGGCTATTTTCTCAATATCAACCTCGATCAAACCAAACTTGCCGAGTATGGCCTCAGTAAAGACGAGGTGTTGCAGTTTATCGACAGCGCAATGGGTGGAGCGAAGGTGAGCACATACTTTGATGGGATTGAACGCTATGCGATTTCACTACGTCTGGAGCACGAAGACCGCAAAGATTTAAGTGTTATCAGCGAACTGCCGATGAAAACAGCCTATGGCTTTCAACCACTGAAAAACTTTGCAAACCTCAGTTACGATGTCAGCCCAAGTGTATTAAAATCTGAAATGGGCAAGAAAGTGACGTTTATCTACATCACGCTCAAAGAAGGATACAGCTCACGCACCTATAAAGCAGAAGCCAACGAGTTGTTGAAATCGCTTCAATTGCCCACGGGCTATTATTTTGAATGGGCGGGTGAGAGTGAATACCTAGAAAGTGCGATGGAGAGGCTTTCTTACATCGTGCCGATTACGCTTGTCATTACCTTTGTGCTCATCTTCCTAGGGCTGGGTAAAATCCAAAATGCGGTTATCGTCTTTTTGACTTTACCGTTTGCAGCAGTCGGTGGGGTATTGTATATCAATTACTTAAACTTCAATCTTTCTATCGCCGTTGTAGTCGGCTTTTTGGCATTGATTGGTGTCGCGGTGGAAACGGCGATTGTTATGATTATTTATCTGGAAGAAGCCATAGAACATGTCAAAATAAAGACACGTGAAAACATTAAACATGCCATCTTTGAAGGCGCAGTGATGCGCGTACGCCCCAAACTCATGACCGTGTTTGCCATCCTTGGCGGACTTTTACCCATCATGTACCTAAACGGTGTGGGAAGCGAAGTGATGCAACGCATCGCCGCTCCGATGATTGGTGGTGTGGTCAGTTCGGCGGTTTTGACGCTTCTCATTATCCCTGTGATTTACTATATGGTGCAGAAAAAAGTGGATTGAAAAAGTGTTTACATGTAAACCTTTATTGGAAGCGATACAATTTGGTGTATAATCGTTTAATTTTTTAGAAAGTGCGATTTATGGACGAACTTATTTTAAGCATCATCAGCTTTTTTGCTTCCATCATCACGGCGATAACGGGTATCGGCGGCGGGTTAATGTTAATTGCTATCTTGCCCTCTTTTTTACCCGTAAACGCGATGATTCCCGTGCATGGATTTACCCAAATCGCCAGTAATGCCTCTCGTGCTTATTTTGGATACCGCGATATTCAATGGAGTGTTGTACCGAAATTTTTGATGGGCTCGTTGGTCGGTGTCGGCTCTTTTGCACTTATCCTTCATCTTTTAACGTTGAAATGGATACCGCTTTTTATCGGAGTGTACATTTTGCTCTCGTTGTGGTCGCAGACGTTCAATGAAAAAATCAAAAAATATGAAAACTATTACATCATCGGCTTTTTCCAATCAGGACTCTCCGTCATCGTAGGCTCAACGGGACCTTTGGCACTCACCAAACTGCTTAAAGATTTTGAAGAAAGAGACAAAGTTGTGGTGACATCAGCGGTACTGATGAGCATCACCCACGCGCTAAAAGCGCTGGTGTTTCTCTACTTTGGGTTTGTTTTTTCAGAGTACCTGGTGTTGATTGTGAGTATGATTGTAGGCTCTATCTTAGGCTCTTACGTAGGCACAAAATTTCGCAATATTATCGACGGTAAGAAACTGGTTGTGATTTTAAAATACCTACTCACCGCAATGGCCATTAAGTCGATTGTGGGGATTTTTTAGCGGCGTAATTCGCTTTATTGAAATTGTTATGCCGATGATTTCGTGGTAAGTTCGGCGATTTTGACACTTCTGGTGGTTCCATCGTTGTATTATCGGATATAAAAAATCAAGGAGAGAGGTTTGCATGCAAGGATTTTTCCTTACATGTAAGTTTATATTAGAATATTTAAAATTGTATTGTTTCAGGAATGTCAATATTTGAATATAAGGGACTATTTCCACTATTAAACCAAAAATCAAAAATTTCTATACTATCATCTATATTTTGAATTTTTAAAATTTCACTTGTATTCTCTTCATCATAGGGAGCTTCTAGTCCTTTTGCTTTTGTACAATCCCCTAATACAACATAATCAAGATTTTTATGATTCTTTGGAATAAGCTTATCTTCACAAATCAAGACGGTTTTACTTATCTCTGAGCCTATACGATGAATAAAAGGAGAAACAATTTCATAATATACGCTACCAAATGTGTGTTCATAAATTGGTTGTGACAATAATTCTGAAGAGTTTACCCAATAGTTAAGTGTATGTGTTCTATTTTCTGTAGATTCTCTAGCAACTTTAAGTATGACATCAGCTTTTGGACTATTGTTTTGGTCTAATCTAAAACCTAGTTTTCCTTGTGAAGACATTGCAATTTGCTCTAAATCTTCTCGATAAATTATTTTATCAAGGGGTGTGAGATAAAGAAAAGATATATTCGTTGTTTTTTTTATTCCTTGGATATTCCAAGTTGAAGTCCAAAACTCTTGAGTTTTGATAATATTTTCTTTTGCTTCTTTATTAGTATGATGATATAAACTAAGATAAGGTATGTTGTCTACAAGTTGTGCCTTCCCTGTGGTATATTTTTGAAGATGCTGTAAGCCAAATATTTTACATTCGTATAAAAAACTATTATCCTTTAATTTGTGGATAAATTGTTTTTTGCTTGTAGTAATTTTAATGCGTTGTCCACATGAAATATCAATATACTGTGTATATAAGACTGCATCATCACACTTGCATAATATATTCGCCGTAAAAAAAAGTGGCTGAATCCATAATAATCTATCTCGATACTTTAAATAAATTTGGTCTGGTATAATTATTGAGCCATGCTCCATATGAAATAGTTTTAGTTTAATGTATCCATCATACTCGTGTCTCCCAATGGTTGGTTCACCAAAGTCATTTAAATATACATGTTTCCCATTTTCTTCAATGCGGTTATAATTTGTGTTTAGCCTTTTTCTACTACCAAGCTTATGCATTTATATCCTTGTATAGGATGAGAATTTAAACAGCAAAAGAGATCTCTGTAAAACTTTTAACTTTTTATTAACTCATTCTTAATAATATCTGAATAATCAAAATTTGTTTTTGGGAACATCTGTTCCTTCGATGTAGCTAGGGCTCTCATCAAGCTGATATTTTGACATGGTGCTTTGCCATAATCTCTTTAGCTTTTTCCTGCAAAGACTTAGATGCAGGTTTATAACCTTCTATTTTTTGGGAGATTGAAACGACTTTTTTAATCTCTTTTTTTGAAATTTTAGGTGTTTTCATCGGTATATGCCTTTGGTGTATTGAAGTTTAATTATAGCTAATTCTTTATGGCATTTTAAAACCTTCACGGTAAGAATAGTTTTTGCTTTCACTTCTTTTTAGGAGGTGAATGATGAAAATCGAATCGCACAGCATCACATATGCAACAGCGCACGAGTTCTCTTATGAAAAGAGAGATACTTTCGATGAGGCACTGGCGTCCCTTTCTTCAAGTGAAGCAACCCTTCAGCAGCAGTCAAACTCTCGAAGTGAAGTTGATTTGATTCAGCGAATAAAATTTATGCTGATTCAAGCGTTGCTCAATATTCTAAATGGCACGCAAGAGAAATATTCGACCACCATGCAAAACATTTGCCAAGACCAATCGTTACACGCAAAGCAATCCTCAAACCAATTTCGTGTGCTAAAAATTGTCGACGTAGCGTACGAATCTACCTACCAAGAGGAGGAAAGTTTATCGATGCAAACGAAAGGAAGCATTAAAACTGAAGATGGTAGAAGCATCAATATCAACCTTGATGTGACGATGCAGCGTTCATTTTACTCCAAAACAGCACTTAAAAAGTCTATGATGATAGACCCTCTTGTTATCAATCTTGATGGTAATTTACCAGAGCTTTGCGATGCGACATTTTCCTTTGATATTGATTGTGATGGCAAAAGCGACCAAATCTCATGCCTTGCCAAAAACAGTGGCTTCTTGGCCCTCGATAAAAATAACAATGGTCAAATCGACGATGGCAGTGAACTTTTTGGCACACAAAGCGGCAATGGCTTTAAAGATTTGAGCCAATACGATAAAGACGGCAACCAGTGGATAGATGAAAATGACCCTATCTTTGATGGGCTTCGCATCTGGAGCAATCATGAGCTGATAGGCTTAGGAGAAGCTGGAATCGGTGCGATATACCTGGGTGCTCAAAGTTCACCCTTTACGTTTAAAAACGATGCCAATGAGAGTTTAGGTTCACTGCGACAAAGTGGTATTTTTTTATTTGAATCAGGAGAGGTGGGGACGATTTCTCAAATTGATTTTGCCAAACGCGACGTTCAAGAACCCATCGCCCAAGCTTTAGCGAAAGTGTAGAGATTTTCACTGGCTATTTTAAACAAATCACATTAAAAAATGCTGCCTATTTTTGTGAAATTGCCACAAATTGGCTCAATATGCGGCTTAAACTTCCCTCTTCAATTTTTTTGTCATACGTTGCGAGAATTTCTCTGGGTGCGACGATGGCACCGAGTTTCGAGAACTGTGTACGCATGGCGTTGCAGACATCATTGCCGCCGCTTCCTGAGTGGGTGGCGAGTTGGACGTATTTGAGGGTGAAAAGCTCCCTAAAACTCTCGCCGTTTCGAGATAACCACGCAACAACATTGGTCAAAATAGGGGGAATGGAGTAGTTGTATTCGGGGGCTACAACGATGTAGCCTGAGGCATTTTTCATCGTTTCAGCGAGTGTTAAAATGGACGTTGGGATGCCTTCATTGGCCTCTTTATCGGTGTCATACAGCGGTACGTTCAAATCAACCAAGTTGATGATGGTACTTTTAAAGTTCATTGCTTCTAACGTGTGTTGGATTTGGTGTGCTAATTTCATATTTTCATGTAAACTTGCGACTAAAATGGTGAACATTGGAGATCCTTCCAAAACTTTATTAGGAAAATTGTACTCCTTATGCGTAATATACTCAATAATCTTTATGTGTAAACATTTTTTTGAAGGTTTACTTTAGCGGTTTTGTGACTGCTGCACAAACGCTTCTGCCTCTTTTTGACGAATGGCACTTGCGACTTCTTTATCGACAATTGTCATACCAATAGGCGCTAAAGAGATAACAACGAGTTTGAGATGCTGGATAGCAAAAGGAATGCCGATGATGGTGATAGCACAGGCAATGGCCGATAAAATATGACCAATGGCCAGCCAAAACCCAGCAAAAATAAACCAAAGAACGTTACCGATGAGCCCCCATGTGCCTGTTCCAATGTCTTCATGAAGGTGAAGTGCTTTTCGACTGACGGCTTCTTTACCGAAAGGAAAAAACGTAAACTGCCCCATGACAAAACAGGCTTTTGCCCATGGAATTCCAACGATGGTCAGCAAAGCGATAAGTCCTATCATCCACCACGCAAGTCCCATAACAAGACCGCCGAAAAGAAACCAAATAATATTGCCGAGTAATCGCATGTGTTTACCTTTTTAATGTGGATTTGAGTCTAAGCATTTACTATCACGCATTATCAAAATTAATTTTTATCTTTACCATTCTCTTTGTGTTTTTTATCTTTTTTATCCTTCTTGTCTCTTTTCTCTTGTTTGCCATTGTCTTCATGCAAATCATGCCCATTTTTAAGGGCTTTAAAATCTGCTGAGCCTGGTTTAATACCCAAACTTTGAGCTAAGTTCCCCCATCCTTTATGCTTCTTTGACTGATATTCCTTTATGACATAATCAGGAGAACGTGAACTCATCTCAGCTAAACGCAATACCATATAAGCATCAGCAGGTTTATCAACCAATTTAATCATGGCATTGACTTTTGAATCTGCCATACTAAAACGCGTAGCAAGTTGGGAAACATACTGCGTTGGATTGGTACTTGAGCGAACATTCAAATCCCCTGCCCAATCAAAATCTGCTGATTGAACACTTAAAGGGGATAAAAAAAGGACAGCCACTGTCGCAGCATTTAAAAACATCATCTGGCGTTTCATTCGTATACTCCTTTGTCTATTCATAACATTATTATAATCAAATCCTTGATTTTTAAAGTTAAATAGTATGAATGAAATCAACCTTTTGTAAATTTGTGGTAAAATCAAAACAATTATTCATGCTCCATTATGTTTAATGAATAGCACGTTGATGTATATCTTAGATTCCTACATACTATAATTTTGTCTAAGGATTTATGATGAGTATTGCCTATAATGTTTTAATCGTTGATGACGTCAGTGACAATATCAAAGTTGCTATGAACATTTTAAAAGAAAATAACTATAATTTTTCTTTTGCACTTGATGGCAAACAAGCTTTAGACATCATCAAAACAAAACCATTTGATCTTGTTTTACTTGATATTATGATGCCTTTGATGAATGGTTATGAAGTGTGCAAGACTCTAAAGCAAGACCCTAAAACAAGCGATATTCCCGTTATCTTTTTGACTGCCAAAGCGGATTTAGACTCTCTTTCAAAAGGCTTTAAAGTTGGTGCTGTTGATTATATTACGAAACCTTTTTATGCCGATGAGCTGATCTCTCGTGTCTCAACACATATCGAGCTTTACCGAGCTAAAAAAGTCTTACAACAAAATAATTTAGATTTAAATGTCAAAATTCTTCAAAGTGAAAAACGATTTTTATCTGAGCTTGAAAGCAATCAAAAAGAGATTATCTATTTGCTTACCGAACTGATGGAAGACACATCTGATGAGACAGGAAAACATATCAAACGAGTCGCTGATATTTCAAAATTATTGGCAACCTTGCATGAAAGTTTATCCGATATAGAAGTGGATGATATCTTTTTTGCAGCGCCACTCCATGATATTGGGAAAATCACCATCCCTTACGAGATACTCCATAAACCTGGGAAATTAAGTGAAGAAGAATTTTTTGCGATGCAAGCACACACAACCAATGCGCACAAATTGCTTAAAAAATCAAGCAGAAGACTCATGAAAGCGGGTGATATCATCGCTTATCAACACCATGAAAAATGGGATGGCTCAGGCTACCCACAAGGGCTTAAACAAGAGGAAATTCATGTGTATGCGCGCATCGTGGCAATTGCTGATGTTTTAGATGCACTAACCCATGTAAGAGTATACAAACAACCATGGAATTTTGATGCAGCGGCGAATTATATCATTGAGCGCAAAGGTACACAATTTGATCCTTACCTAATAGAACTTTTTCAAGATAATCTAGAAAGTTTTAGAAAAATCATCGAAGAAGAGTCTTAAACCTATGATGCGCTTGTTAGCCATCTTAGTTTTAATGCTTTCAACGCTATACGCTACGCCTACGTTTACGCCAGAAGAGCAAGCTTATATCAAAAACCATCCTGTTGTAACGTTAGGTTCTGATTATAAATGGCCACCTTTTGATTTTACTGATAATAATGGTAATCCCACAGGCCTTTCCTACGACTACATCCAACTGATCGCTCAAAAAAGTGGTTTGAAATTTAACATTGTCCCCGCTGTTTGGGCTAAGACCATACAGAATATGCAGGATAAAAAATACGACGGTCTTACGTGTGCTGTTCAAACTGAAGAGCGAAACCAATACCTCAATTTTACCGATCCTTACCTAAGCGTTCCTATGGTAATCATCACAAATGTCAGCAATAACGATATTAAAACGCTGGATGATTTAAAAGGCAAAGTTGTCTCAATCAACAAAGGCTCCTACATTCATGAGTGGTTGAAAAACAAATACCCTGCTATTAAGCTTCATCTCTCTACATCAAATGAAGATTCTCTTGAAATGCTCTCTTTAGGAAAAGTGGATGCGTATGTAGGAAACCTTGCCGTCAGTACCTATATTATGAATCAATATTTACTCAATAACCTAAAAATTGTTGCAAAACTTGATGAGTTTCAAACAACGATCCGCCTTGCTATCGATAAAGATAAAACACTACTGTTTAACATCATTCAAAAAACGCTCAAAGATATATCTGCCAAAGAAGCTCAGGTCATTAACAGTAAATGGAGTAAAACACTAGAGAGCTCTAAAGAACTTCTCGACTTTACAGCTGAAGAGCAAGCATGGATAGACAACCATAAAGTAATTCGCTATGTCATAGACAATCATTTTGAGCCTTTAGAATACCTCTTACCAGATGGCAAAACTTATGCCGGTATTGCCAGTAGTTATTTAGCGCTCATTAGCCAAAAAACCGGTATCAATTTTACCAGAGTACCTACAGATGTATGGTCACAAAGTGTTAAAAAAATGAATGCCCATGAAGCTGATATGTATACGTGTTTGACATACACTCCACAAAGAGATAAAGTAGTCAATTTTTCACAACCATACATCATTATGCCACAAGTCTACATTACGAAAAATGATGTTAAATTTATAACCGACATCAAAGAATTATATGGGAAAAAAATAGCTCTTGTTGAAGGCTATGCCCAAAGCGAAATTATCAAAGAAGAGCATCCACAGATCCATACTATGATGGTCGAAGATATAGTAGACGCTTTTAAAGCAGTGGTTGAAGGTGACGCATATGCCTATATAGACCTTTTGCCTGTGGCAAGCAGTTACATTCAAAAAAAAGGATTTTCCAATCTAAAAATTTCTGGTATCAGCAAGTATGAGTCTAAATTTCGTATGGCTCTGCGCAAGGATTGGGATAGTGAGGGTATAGCTGTACTCAATAAAGCCATAGCCTCGATTTCTGAAGAGGAGAGAAATAATATTTACAATCAATGGGTACAGGTCAAATACGATAAAACGATTGATTATACAATCGTATTTGAGATTGCTGGGGTATTTTTATTTATTATGACGATCACTTTATTTTGGAATCGCAAACTCTCTTTCGAAATACAAAAAAGAAGACAAGTAGAGATAGCCTTACAAGAATTAAACAAAAAACTTCTGATAGCAACCCAAGAAGCACAAAGCGCTACACAAGCAAAATCTAATTTCTTATCCAATATGAGCCATGAAATACGAACACCCATGAACTCTATTTTAGGTTTTGCAGAGCTTTTAGATGCAAAGATAGAAGATAAAAAATTAAAATCATTTATCAAAACGATACGCAGTTCTGGGGAAAGCCTACTGATATTAATCAATGATATTCTAGACCTTTCAAAGATAGAGTCAGGGAAATTTGAGATTATCAACAAAGCCACCTCGATTAAAAAACTATTGGAAGATACGGTGAGTACATTTATGTTGCAGGCAGAACAAAAAGGGCTAACTTTAGAATTACACATTGATAAAAAACTACCTGAAACTCTTTTTATAGATGCCCTTAGACTTAAACAAATTATCACTAATCTCATCGGAAATGCAATCAAGTTTACCGATGCAGGCTTCATCAAAGTTGTCGCCGAAATGCATCGCATTCACAAACATCACAGCAAGATTGATATCGTGATCAGTGTTCAAGATAGCGGCATTGGCATCCCTCAAGAGGCACAAGATAAGATATTTAATATGTTTGAACAACAAGAAAACCAAGATGCAAGAAAATACGGTGGTACAGGTCTTGGGCTCGCTATTAGTAAAAAATTAGCAACCCTTATGGGTGGTTCATTGCAGGTGCAAAGTACGGTAGCAAAAGGCTCTAACTTTATCATAAAACTTCACAACTTAGACATTGCTTCCATGCAAAATAGTGATACGCAAAATAACCCCACCCTAAACTACAATTCAATAGATTTTGAAAAAGCCGTTATCTTAGTAGCCGATGATGTTGAACAAAATAGACACCTTATCAAAGAGAGTTTTAGCACCTCTTTGATCGAAGTCATTGAAGCTATTGATGGCTTAGATGCTATTGAAAAAGTCAAAACATACCCCATAGATTTGGTTTTAATGGACATTAGAATGCCTAATCTTGATGGATATAACGCCACAAGAATCATCAAAGAGTCTTATGACATCCCTATCATTGCCTTGACCGCTTCGATTATGCAAGAGGATTTAGCTAAAATTAAAGAGCAACGGTTTGATGGGTATTTACGTAAACCTGTTTCGCAAGACGAACTCTATAGTGAACTTGTCAAATTCCTTAAATACACTACAAAATCACCCGATATTGTCCATGAAGAGGTGATAGAAGTAGACAATTTGGATAATTTAAAACAATTTCTACAAGTCTTAGATATTGAGCCTTTGTACCAAGCTGCAATCACTCAAAATGACTTTGAAATCATCACCCAATTTGCCTCAGCTTTACAAGAAATCTCAGCCCGCTACAAGATAACCTATGTGCAACATTACAGTCAAGCATTATTGGAAAAAATTGATACATTTGAAATCGCACAGATAGAAATGATGTTGCGCGATTATCCGAGAATTATCAAAACATTGATGCAAAAAGTTCATTAAAACGTATCAACTACTCCGTAGTCGAAACGTTAAGATGCCTTTCAAATTGCTCCCACTTTTCTATTCTTTGATTTTCACAATTGATAGGCGTTAAACTAAGCTCAAGCCCATTAAATCCTTGCGCTAGCTTTGTCAATATCTCATGCTCCTCAAGTCCAACATGCAAGGGATTAAGTATGACAAAATCATCTCCAAAAAGACGAAATACCATATGGGTGGCAAAGACGATTTTCAATCGTAAAGCCATTTCAATTAAAACCTTATCACCTGACTTCCAACCATAGCGCTTATTATAACGATGCATATGATGAACTTGTATTAACAAACATCCATCAAATTGTTGCTCTATTTTGTGCTTTGCTAAAAAACGATTGAGGTATTCTCCTGTAAAAGCAGATGTCAGTGTATCTTTAAAAAAGAAGGCAAAACGCTCTTCTTGGATTGCATGCTCACCAATGCATGGGAACTCTTTTCCTTCTACGTGCGTGCAAAAAACACTAATAGCATATTTGGCAATTTCGGGGTCAAATTGTGTTCCACTGCATCGATCTATCTCAAAAATAGCCTCTGAAAGATTTTTTTGTGCTCGATAAATTCGGTTTGTACTCATCGCATCAAAGGCGTCAGCAACAGTCATAATGCGAGAAAGAAGGGGAATGGCATCACCTGAGAGTCCATCAGGGTAGCCTTTGCCATCATAGCGTTCATGATGATGACGAACGATATGCGCATACGCTTTAAAGGAAGGGATAAAATTGATCATTTTCTCGCCATCTGTGGGATGACTTTTCATAATAGCATACTCTTTTCGCTTAAAATTTCGAGGTTTGAGTAAAATAGCTTCAGGGGTTAATATCTTGCCAATGTCATGTAAGAGTCCCGATTGAAAGACGGTATTTTGGTCTTCTTCACTCAACCCCATCGCCTCAGCAATTTTAAGGCAATAAAAAGCAACACGTTTCGAGTGCCCTGCAGTGTAGGCATCTTTTACTTCAAACATGTTGGTCAGCATAGCTACTATTTCTTGTCCAGCGACGGAAGGACGACTCAAAAAAATCCTTTACAAAGCATAAGTGATACAAATAACTTATCGAAAAAATATGATAAATATATGAACTATATAGTCGCTCCTGAAAAACCAACTAAGCCCCTATATTTAGGGCTTTAAAAGCCATTTTGTAGTATAATTTCGACCATAAACAAGGGGTTTTGCCCTCTATTTCTGGTCGAAAAGGATACGTTTGCTTC
>JAQUVE010000174.1 GCA_028693565.1 Sulfurospirillaceae bacterium
GCCAAGGCAGTTGGGGCGAGATGATTTTGGAGAGTGTGTTGGAATACTCAGGGCTTGTTAAAGGTGTACACTATGAAACGCAAGAGAGCTACAAAGATGAAGAGGGCAAAACCAAACGCCCTGATGTGGTTATCAAACTCCCACAGGAACGTACCATCATCATTGACTCCAAAGTCTCTCTTAACAGCTACGATGAGTTTATCAGAGCCGAAAGTGATGAGGAAAAACTCATCGCTTCCAAAAGCCTAGCCAGTGCTTTTTTAGAACACATTAACACGCTTGATAGCAAAGACTATGCGCATTATAAGCATGGAACACTGCAATACGTCTTTATGTTTGTACCCATTGAAGGCGCATTTTCGGTCGCTATCCAACAAGACCCCAAACTCTACGAACACGCTTTAAAAAAGCACATTGCCATCGTCACCCCTTCGACATTAACGATTTCATTGCGTACCATCTATCTCTATTGGCAAAGCGAACAATCGAGCACCCTAGCCACCAAGCTTTTTGAAGAAGCGGGCAAAATGTACGACAAAATGACAGGCTTTGCTGAAAGCTTTAAAAAAGTAGGCACACAGCTTCAAACCCTAAACGGTACTTACGAAAATGCTCAAAAACAACTCACTGAAGGCAGTGGCAATCTTTTAGGACGTGTAGAGAATTTAAAAAAATTAGGTGCTAAAGCGACTAAAAATCTCAAAGATGCTAAGTTGGAGTATCAAGATTTTAGTGAAGATATAGCAGAAGTAGCGTTGCTAGAAGAGAAATAAGCGCTATATTTAGCGCTTATTTCTCGAAGAGAATGTGTATATAACGATTCGCCCATAATCCAAAGATAACAAGCCAGAGTAAAGCAGTAGTCATAATGGCGTGGAGGTATCCATATTGAGGAAACAATCCTGCAAATATTCGCAATAATGCCATAATTTGAATCAGTCCAAACAACGTAACCGCATAACGGTCAGCTTTAGGAGTTCTGCCTGAATGTCCTAAAATGACGCGTGTACCAAATCCGATAAGTACTGTGGTGAAATAACCAATAGCAAATGCGTGAAGTGGTGCTTTTTCCATAAAAATAGGTGCTCCAAGTAGTATTGACATGTCTTGAATAACAAAAAGACCAAAGCCAATCGGTACCCACCAAATGGAAAGAAAAAGCACCCATAAAATGGCGGGTGATTTGCGAAACGGTAGGCGCCATTTTAAAAGCTCATACGTCACAATACCAAAAAGTGCGCTGTTTGCGACCAAGGCGTTGATACCCAAAGCTTCGAAAACAACTTTGAGAAGGAGCGCTCCAAAAACCAACGCTAAAAAATATTTGCTTTTATTCATCGTGTAGCCAAGGATGGTATTGGCGGCAAAAAATGGCATCATCTTTTGCGAAACAATGAGGACTACAAAGAACAGATAGAGGTAAAAACTCATCCCAAGTGCGAAAGCATAGGTAGGCACAAACGCATTAGCGATAAAAAGCATTTGCCCCACGCCTCCTAGTGCAAACGCTCTGAGTATCCATGTGGTGTCAACTTTATTGGTGACCGTACTTTTGGTTTGAAAATCAAGCAAAAGCAAACAGAGTTTAACATAGCCTGCTAAGATGATGACCATCGGCGCTATCAATGCCATTTCTGAGACAAAAGAGAGTGCCATAAAGAGTAAGCTTCCTCCATTTATCAGCCAAACAATCGGTAAATACGTATTTTGAGCCGTCGATGGACGAGAGAGATAGCGTGGAAAAGTCGTCAGCAAAAAGCCTGCAAAAAACTGTGTAAAAACGATAAATGTCATGGCATACGCATGGTAAAGCCCCACGCTTACATGTAAGCTCAAAAGTCCTGCGTAAACCAATCCTAAAAGAGCAACAAAAAGCACGCCATTGACCACGCCCGCAAAGAAAAAAATGCGGTGTGGTTGGGCAACTAAGTTCTGAAGTGCCGTCGTTTTAGGCGGAGGGGGTGGGGTTAGGCTACTGACAAAAACCACAACAACTAGCCCCCCTGTTGGCTGCATCGATAGCGGCACTCAGCGCTTCGTCATAATTTGGCTCCTCGGTAATCTCAGGAACCACCTGTTTGTAAACGATCTTGGCATCTTTGCTGATGACAAAAATGGCTCTTGCGCATAATCCTTCAAGCGCACCATTGGCGATTAAGATGCCATAGTTGCGTGCAAAGGCTTTATGTCTAAAGTCACTTCCAACGGTGAGATTTTCAATGCCAGCCACATTGCAAAATTTTGCACTCGCAAAGGGCAAGTCCATCGAAACCACTGTGGTGTCGATATTTGCATGCTTGGCAACTTCTTGGTTAAAACGTCTCGCTTCCGCATCGCACACAGGTGTGTCCAACGAAGGCACCGCAATAATGAGTTGCGCTTTGTTGCTCTCTCCACCGATGGTTTTTTCCTGTAAATCAGGTGTCAAGACTTTAATCAGTGGCGCATGATTGCCTACTTCTTGGAAGGTCCCTTCTAATATTATAGGGCTTCCTTTAAGGGTTGTTTTGTCGATTTTGGCGATAAATGTCATGTTATTCCTTTCTATTGTTTATATGAGAGTCATTTTATCTCATTACAAAATGAAAATCCTTGATTTACATCTAGACTTTTTATGTGTTATACTCATATCTTAACTATTTTAATGGAGTCATAGGATGCATTCTCAGAAACTCATTCCCAATCGGCTTATTCATTTTGAGAGTTTTGAAGTCTACTTTTGGAAAAGAATCTCCAAAAATTTTTTCTATTTTAGTTGTATCGGTCTTTTTTTGTCCATTGTTTATATCCCCTTTGATTATCAGTTGCATAGTGGAAGTGATAATTTTTATTTTATTTTAGGTGGCCGAGCAACCGCTGTCTTTTTTGCTATCATGGTTGTCGTTGCCTCTTTCCATCCCTTTTTTGAACACCGCAATGTTCTTGCAATTACCACCTTTGGAACGATGGGTTTTAGCGCTGTAACGCTGACTTATTTGCTCTTTGGCAATCCCGTCCATTTTGTCATTTATTCATGGTTTTTTTACCTTGTCGCCACGATGATGCAAACACCACTCATCACCAACAAAATCTTTTTTATCATGGAAGGGTATCAAGTCTCTTTTATCGCTGCGGTGATGGTGTACACGCATCAAAGCGCTGAAGAGATGGTTATATTTTTATCCTTAGCCATTCCTTTGGTGGGTTATGTGTATTCGGTCATTTGGCTAAACCGAAAAAATGGTAAAGAGGCATACCAAAACGCTTTACAAAATCACATCTTAATGTCACTCGATGGACTCTCCAATCTTCTCAATCGTCGTACTTGGTACGAAACCTCTCAACGAAAATGGGAAGGGGATAAAGGCATCTCTTTTGTGATGCTTGACATCGACCATTTTAAAAAAGTCAATGACACTTATGGGCACGAGTGTGGCGATTTGGTCATACAGAGTGTTTCGCAAACCTTGTTGGAACAAACAAGAGAATACGACATCATCGGGCGACTTGGCGGTGAAGAGTTTGGCATACTTTTACCACAAACCAGTCTGGGTGAAGCACAAATCATTGCTGAGCGCATCCGCCAAAGGGTTGAATCAACCTTGATTTCCTACGATGGCAAAGAGGTTCGCGTGACCGTAAGCCTAGGACTCATTCGCAACAACGACACGATTGATGACTTCAACACACTCGTTGTCTTAGGTGACAAATGCCTCTACAAAGCGAAGCAAACAGGGCGAAATAGGGTGGTAAGTTATGAAGAAGTTTAAGTCTTAAAGTTTACTTAGCTATACTTATACATTAATGAAAAAGTTTTGGAGTAATCATGGCATTTAGCGAATCCGACACTCGTGTAAAACTCATAGACCCCATTTTAAAAAGCAGTGGTTGGGAAGAAAGACATATCGTTAGAGAGTATTATTTTACCGAGGGGCGAAAACTCATTGGTGGTAAACGAGGCGAGCGGTATTTTGTCGATTATCTGCTGAGCTTTAACAATACAAACCTTGCCATCGTCGAAGCCAAAGCGGAGAATGTTGACCCGTTAGAGGGTTTACAGCAAGTCATCAACTACGCTTCAAAACTCAAAATCGAC
>JAQUVE010000047.1 GCA_028693565.1 Sulfurospirillaceae bacterium
GCGGGTGATTATATGTCAGCGGCATCATTTCTAGGAATTTCGGGACTTGTTTACATGAAAGGATTTGATGGACTGATTTATTCAATCGGCTTTTTAGTAGGGTGGCCAATCATCCTTTTTCTCATTGCTGAACAACTGCGAAATCTTGGAAAATATACGTTTGCAGATGTTGCCTCGTATCGATTACAACAAACACCGATTCGTACGCTTGCTGCTCTTGGCTCATTAGCGACTGTTGCACTTTATTTGATTGCACAGATGGTTGGAGCGGGCAAGTTGATTCAAGTCTTATTTGGATTGAACTATGAGTATGCTGTTGTGATGGTGGGTATTTTGATGATATTATATGTTACGTTTGGTGGCATGTTGGCGACGACTTGGGTACAGATTATCAAAGCGATTTTACTCCTTTCAGGTGCTACTTTCATGGCAGTGATGATTATGTACAAAGTGGGCTTTAGCTTTGAAAATTTATTCTCACAAGCCGTTGCCGCTAAGAAAACAGCAGCGATCATGAGCCCGGGAGGATTGGTAAGTGACCCACTGTCCGCCATTAGCTTAGGTATTGCACTTATGTTTGGAACGGCTGGATTACCTCATATTTTAATGCGATTTTTTACGGTAAATGATGCTAAAGAGGCACGAAAATCAGTTTTCTTTGCTACTGGCTTTATCGGCTATTTCTATATTTTAACGTTTATTATTGGTTTTGGTGCTATTGTTTTATTGACAGGTGACCCACAATATTTTGATACGGTTAAAAATACGTTGATCGGTGGCAATAATATGTCAGCGATTCATACCAGTCATGCCATTGGTGGAAACCTTTTCTTGGGCTTTATTTCTGCGGTTGCTTTTGCAACAATTTTAGCGGTTGTTTCTGGTTTAACGCTTGCAGGAGCAAGTGCGGTAAGCCATGATATCTATGCCAATGTTATCGCAAGAGGAAGAGTTGATGAAATGACAGAAATGCGAGTATCGAAGTATGCAACTATCGTACTGGGCATCATTGCGATCTTTTTAGGCATTGCTTTTGAAAAACAAAATATAGCTTTTATGGTTGGTTTGGCATTTGCGATTGCAGCGAGTGCAAACTTCCCGATTTTGTTTTTATCAATGTATTGGAGTAAACTAACAACCCGTGGTGCAGTTTGGGGTGGAAGTATTGGGCTTGCAACTGCTGTTATATTGGTTATCTTAAGTAAGGCTGTTTGGGTTGATATCTTGGGCAATAAAACAGCTATCTATGCGTATGGTAATCCTGCGTTGTTTTCAGTATCTATCGCCTTTATCGCGATTTGGTTCTTTTCAATTACCGATCATAGTGATGATGCAGAAACAGAGCGCGCGGGGTATGAACATCAGTATATTAGAAGTCAAACAGGAATTGGTGCTGAGAGTGCCACAAGTCATTAAAAATACTAAAAAAGAAAATTTATACTAAAGGATATGAAAAATGTCACAACTTTTTGAACCAAGTAGAGCTTTAAGTAGGGAAGCCAGAATTAAAAATATGTGCGAATACAAGGAGCTCTGCCTCCAAGCTGATGAAGATTTTGAAGGATATTGGGATAAGCTTGCGAGAGAGAAAATAGAGTGGTTTAAACCTTATGATAAAGTTTTAAATGAGGAGAATGCTCCATTTTATAAATGGTTTGAGGGTGGTAAATTAAACGTTACGCACCAATGCTTAGGACGACACCTTAATTCTCGCAAAAATAAAGCGGCGATTATTTGGGAAGGCGAAGATGGAAAACGTCGTATTATCACTTATCTTCAACTCTTTTACCGAGTCAATCGTTTAGCCAATTTGATGCGTAATAAATTTGGTATCAAAAAAGGTGATCGTGTTGTGCTTTATTTACCAATGATACCAGAGGCTGCTTTTGCGAAGCTAGCATGTGCAAAAATCGGTGCGATTCATTCCGTTGTTTTTGGTGGTTTTTCCGCTGAAGCGTTACGTGATAGAGTCATTGATGCACAAGCAAAGCTTGTTATTACTGCCGATGGTGCGTATCGAAGAGGTAAGCCTTACATGCTAAAGCCGATGGTCGATGAAGCGTTAAAAGAGGGTTGTGAGTGTTGTGAAAAAGTTTTAATTGTTCAGCGAAACTTTGAAGATATTGAGTACGTTCCAGGACGTGATTATGTTTATAATGAAATCATCATGAACGAATCTCAATATTGTGATCCTGAATGGATGGAAGCAGAAGATCCACTTTTCTTATTGTATACGTCAGGTAGTACAGGAAAACCAAAAGGTGTTCAACATAGCAGTGCAGGATATATTCTTTGGGCGCAATATACCATGGAGCACGTTTTTGATGTTAAAGAAAATGATACGTTCTGGTGTACTGCGGATGTGGGTTGGATCACGGGACATACATACATCGTTTATGGTCCATTAGCAATGGGTGCGACGACCATCATGTATGAGGGTGTTCCAACATTTCCTGATGTAGGAAGATGGTGGAGAATGATCGAAGAGCACCGTGTCAATCAGTTTTATACCGCACCAACAGCGATTCGTTTGCTTCACAAAGAGGGTGCAGATGCTCCTTCAAAATACGATTTGAGTTCTCTCAAAGTACTCGGAACCGTTGGCGAGCCTATTAATCCAGATGCGTGGATGTGGTACTATGAACAAATCGGTGGCGGTAAATGTCCAATCGTTGATACATGGTGGCAAACAGAGACAGGTGGTCATATGATTACGCCTCTTCCTGGCGCTACGCCGATAAAGCCAGGAAGTGCCACATTCCCACTTCCCGGAATTAAAGCAGAAATCATTGATGAGAATGGTCATCCGACACCCAAAGGTGAAAAAGGATTTTTATGTATTACAAAACCATGGCCATCGATGATACGTAATATTTGGGGCGATCCAGATCGTTTTGTGAAATCCTATTTTGGGGATTGTAAGAAAGATGGTAAGCCCGTTTATTTCTCAGGTGATGGTGCGATGTATGATGATGATGGCTACATTGTGATTACAGGACGAACAGACGATGTTATCAACGTTTCAGGCCATAGAATTGGTACGGCTGAGATTGAAGCTGTCTTGGGTCACCATGAAAATGTAGCTGAGGTTGCTGTCGTTGGCAGGCCAGATCCGATTAAAGGTGAGGGTATTTTTGCTTATATCGTTATCAAAGGTGAAGATAGTATCAGCGAAGAGGTTTATATGATTCAAGAACTCAATAAACTCATCGTCAAAGAGATCGGTAATATCGCCAAACTTGATGCTATTCGCTTCGTTCCAGGGCTTCCAAAAACCAGAAGTGGGAAAATTATGCGTCGTATTTTACGCTCTATCGCTAAAAAAGAGCCTATTACACAGGATATCTCAACACTTGAAGATCCAAGCATCGTTGAAAAAATCCAAAATCTCGTACAGTTTTAATCCTCCATGGCGGTTACTTATCAAGAGTAACCGCTTTCTTCTTTTTATTTGAATAATAATTTTCATACAAAATAAGTTTAATAGGTTTGATCCATTTAAAAGCAACGAGAAAACTCTTTATAAGTTACTCTTAACTTTTTTGATGTTACGATAATACGTATTTTATATAAGTATTATTATTAATCTATAAAAATAACATCGGAGAAAATGATGCGTAAGATTGTTTTGGTTATCTTAGTATGTGTTTCATGGTTAGGAGCAACGCCTTACACTGATATGTTAGGGCGTGTTGCTGATGTTACATCCACATCAAGGCTTGTTTTCTTAGGGCCTGGTGCTTTGAGGCTTGGCGTATACCTTGGTTTAGAAAATCGTTTGGTAGGGATTGAAAAGATTGAAAAAGGGGCATCCCCCCTCTCACCTTATCGTACTTTTTTAGGGCAGGAACGTATCTCAAAATTACCCATTGTGGGAACTGGTGGACCTGGGAAAATGCCAGATCTTGAGGCGCTGTTAGTACTAAAACCTGATCTTATCATCACCTCTTTTGTGGATCAAAATATGATTGATTTGATTGTCTCAAAGACAGGCATTCCTGTTGTGTCATTAAGCTATGGCGAGACTTATGGTGGCAATGCGCAGAAACTTCAAAGCGTTAAGAACTCTTTACTTTTTTTAGGCAAGCTGACACAGACTCTTTCACGTGCCGAAATATTGGTTTCATTCATGAACCAACAAGAGAAAAAACTTGCAGATTTAAAGGTTTCACCTCAAAAAATTTATGTAGGCGGTCTTGGTTATAAAGGAATGCAGGGCATTACAAGTACTGAAGCGGCATATCCTCCATTTGAATTATTAGGTTTGAAAAATTGTATTTTTGAGGGCAAAGAGACGATTGGGCATCAGTTTATTGACTTTGAGGCATTGATTAAGGTCAATCCTGAAATTATCTTTATTGATATGTTTAGTAAGGCCAAAATTAAAGAAGAGTATGAGGCAAAACAAGAGCTTTTTAACACCATGAGCGCTTATCAAAAAGGCAATGTAAAAGAGGTGCTAGGGTATAACTTTTACAGTACAAATATCGAAAACCTTTTTGTGATTGCATGGCAAATTGCTTTGGAGATGGGAGTGCACGTGGATATTGAAAACGAAGCAAAATTGATCTATGAGGCTTTTTATCCCGAAAAAGGAGCAGAACTTTTACGCCAGCTTCCTTATGGTTTTAGTGCTTTATGAGTGTTCGCAAGGCTTATCGCCAAAGAGCCTTTAAGCGCTCTTTAACAGCATTTTTTTTGGTGGTGTTAGGATTTGTTTTTTTATGGCTCAATCTTATTAGCGGTTCCAATGGCGTAATGCTGAGTGATACATTTAAGCTTTTTGAATGGGGAAATCAATTGGGTATGATTGTAGAAGCGATACGTTTGCCTCGTGCACTTGGGGCAATCTTAGTGGGAATGCTTTTAGGACTTTCAGGTGTTGCAATGCAAGGGGTATTACGCAATCCGTTGGCTTCTCCTTTTACTCTTGGTATTTCACAAGCGGCGAGTTTTGGAGCATCTTTCGCCATTATTATGCTAGAGCCAACAATAGCAACGCACCCTTTTATCTCAAAATTTAGTGTGGCACTGAGTGCTTTTGGCACGAGTATGTTGTGTGCCATTTGTATCATTTGGATTGGTAAAAAAGTTGGGATGAGTCCTACTAGCCTTATCTTAGCAGGAGTGGGGTTGGGTTCATTGTTTCATTCTGGGACGATGTTTTTACAATATTTTACAACTGAAATCAATGCTGCCGCAACTTTATTTTGGACATTTGGGGATTTGAGTAAAGCGACATATCCTATTTTATGGTTTTTGTTGGTGACATTTTGCCTAGCACTTGGTGTCTTATGGACGGCTCATTGGAAGTTTGATGCGCTTGGCTTTGGGGATGAAAGTGCTTTTAACAAAGGGGTCAATGTGAAAAACTTTCGTATCCTTATGTTACTTTTTTCCTCTTTGTGTACTGCTGTGGCAGTAGCTTTTTTTGGTATGATTGGATTTATTGGTTTAGTGGCACCACATCTTGTACGTTTGGCGATAGGAAGTTCTCATAGTGCATTGATACCCCTTTCCGCACTTAGTGGAGGCGTTTTGCTTTTGGGTGCTGATTGGTGTGCTCGTATGTTGCTTTATCCCTCAAGTTTACCTGTAGGTATACTGACTTCTTTTATCGGAGCACCCATGCTTTTATATTTGCTTGTTTTTGGAGGAAAGATAAAATGAATCTTTGTGTTCAGAACCTACACTATTGCGTGAAGCGAAAAATACTATTAGACCATATTTGTATTGAGGCAAAAGCGGGAGAAGTTCTTGGTGTAATTGGCCCAAACGGTGCAGGTAAAAGTACACTTTTAAAGCACATTGCAGGAATCTTACCTCTTAATGTCTCCACCGTCACTTTGGATAAGCGGGATTTTAGTCAATTGGAGCCAAGAGATCTTGCTAAAGAGGTAGCCTATCTTTCGCAGTTTGCTAATACCCCTAGGATTAGTGTTTTAGAAGCATTAGAATTAGGCAGGCGAGCGTATAGTGGTATGCAATTAACGGCTATTGATAAAAAAAAGCTGGATGAGAGTGTAACACAGTTTGAATTAGGGGAGTTGTTAGAACGTCATTTGGAAAGCTTAAGTGGTGGAGAGAGGCAAAAGGTGCTTATTGCGAGTGCTTTATTGCAAGAACCTAAAGTACTTCTTTTGGATGAGCCTATATCGCATCTTGACCCTAAAAACCAGCTTGAAATGCTAAGTGCTGTACGAAAGATAACACAAGAAAAAAAGCTTATTACGTTCATTGTTTTGCATGATATTCAGCACGCCATTCATTATACATCACGCTTATTGATGCTTAAAAAAGGAAAAATTTTACACGATATTTCGACAAAGTCTTTGAGTCATTCGATGTTAGAAGAGCTTTTTGATGTTGAAGCAAGTTTACATATCAGTCATGGGCATACATTTGTTTACTATGGGCATTCGCATGATACATATCATATACACCATCAGCATACACCTCCAATAATATAATTTCCCAATATTAATATTACTAATATTTAATAAGTATTACAGTTTTAACGTGTTATAGTAACACTAATCAAAATTTAGTATTATTTTAAAGGAGTGTTTGTGTTAAATTTTCCGATAAAAGGTTCTTTTTCTCTAGCTGCAATAGCATTGCTCTGTGTAACCGTGTTAAGGGGTGACGAATTGCAAAAGGTAACCATTGAAGCAGAAAAACTTCTCACACCAACGAAACAAGCTAATGAAGCGGTTTATACGGGGATTGAAGTAACACAAAAAGGGATTGAGCTTCAAGGAGCTAAAGCCAGTACGAGTGTGTATGAATCAATGAGTGCTCTTCCTGGAGTGAATGTTGAAAATGTGGATAGTCGCGGTTTAGCGATTGAGCAAAGCAGTGTACGTTTGCGTGGTGTCAAAAGTTCTATGGGTGCATTGACGGTAGAGGGCATTCCTAATTATGGTGGAAATCCTATCGGTCCACGAGATTATTTGTATGATATGGAAAATATGGAATCACTTTCAGTCTATAAAGGAGCTGTTCCTGCTGATATTGGAACAGGTGTAGGCTCAAGGGGTGGTGCGATCACCTTGCATCCAAAATGGGCCGCTAAAGAGTTTGGTGTTGATATCGCCCAAAGTATAGGAAGTGATGATTATACTAAAAGTTATTTCAGGCTTGATAGTGGTGTATTCAACGAAAGTGGGACATCTTTTTCAGGCGCTATCTCTTATGCTAAAGCTGATAAGTGGCGAGGGGAAGGGGAGCTTGGACCACGTGTTAATGCGAATATCTCTTTAGTTCAACCTTTGGGAGAGAAGGCAACTTTGAAACTTTGGTATAACCATAATGATCAAGACCAGAACCTCTATCGACCACTCTCTTATGCTCAAATTTCTAATGGAAATCTCAAAAGTAATTATAAGAATGACTATAATACAGCTCTTACAGGTACACCTTCGCAGGATATTTATTATTATAACAACAATAAAGGAAGTTATAAAAATGATGACCTCTTGGCGATACTTAATTACCAGATTAACGATACGTTTGAGTTTATCTTTAAGCCCTACTATGCGCATGAAGATACACAAATTCACCAAGGTGTTACCTCTGGTGGTGGGCGAATTCAGATGCGTACCCGTGATATCGAACGTTATGGGGCCATGAGTGAGATAGACGCAAAGCTTGATAATATCAAAGTGGCATTAGGATACCACTATGAAAATTCTTTAATGGAGATTTCAACTAAAAATTATACGACTTCTGGGACCTATGCGGGCATGGGCATCGTTGGAACATCAGGGACAACTTATATTCATAGCCCTTATGCCAAAATATCAGGAAAAGAAGGCAATTTTAATTGGCAAGCAGGGCTTAAATATTTTGAGTTTCAAGATGCTTCAAGCTTAGGTTATATTTCTGGGCCTGCACCTAGTTATACGTTAATAAGAGCGACTGATCTTGATAGAGATGAGCAAACGCATAAAATTTGGCTTCCATCTTTGGGCTTGTCGTATGATGTCAATGCTGATTGGCAAGTCTATGCAAGTTATGGTAAAAATTTTATTCGTCCATACTCCTACATGCCTTTAATGAACTATTATCAAAATAATCGTGCTGCATTTCAAGCCATTGGAATGGGAGCTCAGGATTTATTTGATGGTTATACGCTTGAAGAGTCTGATAATTTTGATTTAGGGGCTCGCTTTAAAGGGGAGATGATCGAAATTGCTCCGACACTTTTTTATGGTAAGCATAAAAACCTTTTAACGACCATTATCAATCAAACCAACACGGCATTAAGCTATCAGCAAAATGTTGGTAAAGCAACCAGTTATGGCTTAGAAACAGAGATTAACCTCTTTATCAATGATGTAACAACCCTGTTTATAAATCCTACCTATACCAATTTTACGTATGATGATGACATAAAAGGGATGGTAACGAAAGATAAACAAGTGGTTGATACGCCAAAATGGATGGGAAGAGCAGGGGTTATTTATAAAATAGGTGCATTTGAATTGGTGCCCATGGTACGTTATCTGGGTGAACGCTATGGTAATGCGACCAATACCGAAAAAGTGGATGACACATGGATAGCAGACTTTAGAGCAGTCTATACGCAGAAAAACTTTTATGAGAAATCAACACTTAAAGTAGCGTTGGAAGTTGATAATCTCTTTGGTAAAGAGTACATCTCCGTCATTAATGCCAGTGATTATGAAACGGGTACAACAACCTATCAACAAGGTTCACCTCGAAATATAATGCTTACAGTTGGGGTACATTTCTAATGGAACATTTATGGGAAAAATGCGTTGCATTTCATGGTCATGCATGTCCTGGCCTCGCTATTGGTTTTCGTGCGGCAGAAGCAGCCCATGTATGGCTTGGAATGGTTGGTTTTAGTCAGGATGAAGCGTTGGTGTGTGTAACCGAAAATGATGCGTGTGGCGTGGATGCCATTCAGGTACTTTTAGGTTGTAGTATGGGGAAAGGAAATCTTATCTATAAAGATACAGGCAAGCAAGCTTTTAGTTTTTTTGACCGAAAAAATGGCAAGAGTGGACGTATTGTGTTTAAACGTCCTCTCAATCCTGATTTTCAAAGACAACAACTTCAAGAGCATATTTTAACAGCTCCGATAGAAGAGCTTTTTGAGCTTAAAAAACCTCATTTTACACTACCCGAATCAGCACGACTTTTTGCATCAAAAGTCTGTGAAATCTGTGGGGAGAGTGCGCCTGAACATAAAATGCGCTTGCAAAAAGAGAAGATTGTCTGTTTGGACTGTTTTTCTCCCTATGATCGTGGTTGGAAGTAATGGAATTTCTCAAACAGTTTATTGATTATGGTATATTTGGTATTTTAGGGGTGATGAGCTTATTGGCTCTCACCTATACATTGGAGCGCCTTTTTTTTTATCGAAAAATTGATATTGCGCAGTATAAAGATTTTGACAGTCTTGAAACTGAGCTGACATCCAATCTTACGGCACTCTCCATTATTAGTTCTAATGCGCCTTATATTGGGCTTTTAGGGACGGTTCTTGGCATCATGGTGACCTTTTACGATATGGGCACATTAGGGCATATTCAAACCGATACGATTTTAATAGGACTCTCTCTTGCACTCAAAGCAACGGCTTTGGGCTTAGTGGTTGCTATTCCTACCTTGATGTCGTACAGTGCGTGTTTGCGACGATGTGATGTTATCAGTGCAAAATGGAAATCTTTACATGCGACTTAAGCGACCTGATGGAATTAACATTATCCCCTTTATCGACATCATGCTGGTCTTATTAACGATTGTTTTAACGGTATCAACGTTGATTGTACCCAACACAATACAACTTGAGTTACCCCAAGCATCACAAAGTACCGCATTGAGCGAAAATGTCTCCCATGAAATTCTGATTACCCATGAAGGTGGACTTTTTTACCATAACCAAAGCATAACGATGGATGAGCTAAAATCTCATTTGCAAATGCTTCCTAAGGATGATCCTATTGTCGTTAAGGCAGACAAACAAAGTCCGTTTGATGCGTTTATCCAAGTGGTAGATTTGCTCAAAATGTTTCACCACTCTCGTGTTAATATTTTAGTTCGTCACGATTAAGATGCGGTTTTTTCTCTTTTTTAGCATATCGTGTTTGGTACATATCAGTTTACTTGCTTTGGCCATGGCATTTCCTAAAGAGTCCGATAGGTTCGAAAAAACAGAGGTTATGCCACTCGCACTGGATATTCGTACTTTTACGATTGCGCCACAGAGTGCGCCTCCACAAGAACCCATAACAAAGGTTGAGCCATTGCTGAGTCACGCCATTCCAAAACCTGTCAAAATGGTTCAAAAAAAAGTTATTTCTAGTGTGCCTGAGAACATTAAAAAACCTGATATTGTGCCTACAAGTGTGGTGACTCCTCTTTCAAAACCATTACCTGAGGCTGTTATAAAGACACAGAGTGAAGCTATAGAGGTATCAAAAGATGCTCAAAAAGCATCAGTCAGTGACGTAATACGTTTAGCCATAGCGCATTACAAACAATACCCCAAAAGAGCCCAGCGTGAGGGACTCAGTGGGGAAGTCGTCATTGGTTTTACATGGGCATCTTTGGGAATATCCCATTTAAGAATTGTTAAACCATCACCGCACACATTACTTAATGAATATTGTTTAGGTTTGGTACAACAAGCGTCAAAAGATTTTCCCAAAGTGGAAGAACCCATCGATATCATAATTCCAATAGGATTTAGTTTATTATAAATAAAAGCAACAAAGGATGAGTTGATGACAATTATTAAACAGCTGATAGCAAAAGCATTTGAATATGCTAACAAACATGGTGTAGAACTGGCTGATTTTGGTGTGAGCGCAAGTATGGTTTATGCAACGGTTTCCAATAAAGATAGAAGTGCGATAGGTGTTACTTTGATTCCTCATGGAGAAGGAGCTCTTTCAGCACTCAAAGGTTTAAATATTGAAGAAATTTTTGAAAATGCCCATGGTTACAATCCTTTACAAAGAGCATTGGCATTGGCACTTGTGAATGCTCTTGGGCAACATGCTTTAGGTGAGGATAGCACTTATGTGTCCTTAACTTCAGGAACACGTTCCTTGCTATTGGAAAAAATATTAGAGTTTACCAAAGAGGGCGATGAAATTGTTTTTATTGGAAATTTGGCGCCCATTGTCTCAAAGCTTAAAGAAAACGGTAGAAAACCAATCGTCTTTTGCCGACAAAAAGATCAGTATGCCCATGGGGTTTACAGTGATATTTTTGAATATGAAGCCATTGTTCAAAGTCCCATAGCCATTATAACGGGAGCAACTTTGATCGGGTCTACTTTGGATGCTTTGATAGCATTAAGTCCTAAAAATTCTATACGTATTTTGGCAGGATTTTCAGCTGGAGCTCACCCTTCATGGTTTGAAGGCACAGGCGTTACGCATCTAACCTCGATGAAACTGGATGTGATGTTTAAAGAGGCATTACTTAAAAATCGTTGGGAAGAGGTTTTTTCGTACTCTGGGTATTGGAGTGAGTTAAAGCATTAGTGTTTTTAAGACACTAATGCAGAGTGAATGAGAGTTTCATTTTGTTCAAAATGAATCGTACAATTACTTTTTGATCCAAGTTCTTCTATAACTTTTTCATAGCTCGTATCTCTAGTATCACCTTTAACTGAGATTGAAAAAATAGGGTATTTTTTATCATTAAAGCGGATATATTCACCTGTGATAAGGGATAATCGTGTCGTGATAATACTAGCATGCAGATGCGATTGGTAAACCTTATTGAGTAGCTTCATGAAGGCTTCAACTTTAAGCCTTATGTCGGGAAATGTGGGGTCAAACTCTTTTCGAAACTTAATTTCATTGTTGGTCGATGAGGCACTAATACATAAGTCTAAAAGTGCGTAGACATTGGCACTTTCGCCATATTCTTCTACATTGGCAAATTTTTTGGTGGCACTTTTATACAATTTAATGCCAATAGAATTTTCATCATGGTAGCCTACGGTAATAGCGTAAAATTTGTACGAGCTAAAGGCAATATCAATAATAGTTGTTTTAAATCCATAAGTAATGCTAGCGTAAGCTTGTGCAATGTCAAATATTTTTTTAGGGACGACCTCACCAAGAAGGTATTGCGCTTCTTGGTTAAGGGAGATAATTTTTCCATTGTTATCAAAGACAATGAAGGGGTTATAATCGTGTTCAATCCATGCTTCAGAAAAGGTCATGGTCATTAACTTTCAATATAATTTTTAAGTTTTCTTCCCACTTTTGGGTGCTTCAGCTTTTTGATCGCTGAACTCTCAATCTGACGCACACGTTCTCGTGTGACATTGAGCTCTTTTCCTATCTCTTCTAAGGTTCGATCACTTTCATCATGCATCAAGCCAAATCGCATACGAATAACGGCTTTTTCACGGTCATTAAGCTGGTCTAATACTTCATCAATCTGGTCTTTTAGGTCTGATTTTAAGATAAATTCAAGAGGTGCAACGGAATTTTTATCTTCCACAAAGTCCCCAAATTTTCCATCATCTTCATTTCCAATAGGTGCTTCTAATGAGATAGGCTCTTTAGTGATTTTAATAACATTTTTAACTTTGTCAGCACTCAAACCCACTTCTTCTGCAATGGTCTCAATATCGGGCTCTTTTCCCTCTTCTTGAAGGTGTTTGCGGATGATTTTATTGATACGGTTAATCGTTTCAATCATATGAATTGGGATACGAATCGTACGAGCTTGATCGGCGATAGCACGTGAGATAGCTTGACGAATCCACCATGTGGCATAAGTTGAAAATTTATACCCTTTTTTGTATTCAAATTTATCAACAGCCTTCATTAAACCGATATTGCCTTCTTGAATCAAATCCAAAAATGGTAAACCTCTATTGGTGTAACGTTTTGCGATAGAAACAACCAGACGTAAGTTTGATTTTGCCATACGAGTTTTAGACTCGTCGGCGATTTTTTTACCGCGTTTGATTTGCTCCAAAATCTCTTTAAGATTGTCAGGGTCAAGATCAAACCCTTGTTTGCTTGCCTCTTTGGTTTGAAACAGTTTTTTAATCTCCATGTACGTTGAAACCATCGTTGCTTCAGGCACCATTGCGGTAATGTCTTCTTTGTTTAAATCAACGATGTTTTTAAGAAGTTTTTTATGGTTATCTTTAAGTGTATCGTTAAAAAGAGGTAAGCGATACTCTAAACGTTTAAGCTCTTTATCAAATTCAAAATCACTTTTAAGTGCTGTTTCCATTGATTTTACAAGCTCGTTGATAAGTTTACTGGTTGGCCCTAAATCCATCAAAGCTTCTTTTAAAAGCTTCTTTTTAAATGCTAGTGAGAGGTCATAATTCATACGTTCTTCTCTCTCTAACTCTTCTTCAGGTGGTCGAGAAAAACTTTTCAACCAATCTTTCTTAGCTTTTTCTAAAGCTTTAAAGCTTTCGATAACCTTCTCGGTACGGGTATTGTCTTTTTTAGAAAAACTCTTTTTCTCTTCGCCATCATCCTCGTAGTCATCATCGCTATCATCGTCTTCACCGTCATCATCACTATCATCTTCAAAGGTTTTAAAGAGCTCTTTAACACGGCGTTCACGGTTAATCAATGCTTCTTTATAATCTAAGATAAAGTCGATAAGGTAAGGAACGGAACAAAATGCATCAATGATAATATCTTCACCAAATTCGATTTTTTTACTAATATCAATCTCTTCGTCTTTGGTTAAAAGTGAGATTTGTCCCATTTCACGCAAATACATACGTACAGGGCTATCGCTGCGTGACCATTCAAGCAGTTCCTTTTCGCTAGCAAGATCAAACTCTTCTTCTAAAGCTTCATCTTGTAGCTTTTGACGTTCTTCTTCGCGTTTTTTCGCTTCTTCGATATTACGTCTTTTGGCAATTTCGGCTGAAGAGATAAGGGTTACTTTGTATTTGTCTAAAAGAGCAATAAGTTTTTTAACGTTTGCAGGCGTTGGAGCCTTGACAAAGAGGTTCATGACGTTTTCATACGTTACATGTGATTTTTCATTTTCTGCAAAAAGTTCTTCTAGTTCTGTATAGAGTTCTTTTGAGGCCATTGTTGAAACTCTCCTTAAGTGAGTTGTGGAGGTAAGTAATTATAGTGATAAAAGATGTGGATTATACCGAGATTTTATTTAAATAACATTAAAAAGAATATTTTTGGCTATTTTATGAAGTGGAACAAGAGTTGCTTTTACAGTGTTAAGATTTAAAAAAAAGTGGATAAACGACAATGCAAAATGGATATTATAGTACAACAGGAGCGATGGTTGCACAGTTTAACAGGCTGGATGTCATCTCCAATAATCTTGCCAATGTTAATACGCCTGCCTTTAAAAGAGATGATGT
Source organism: Sulfurospirillaceae bacterium (assembly GCA_028693565.1). Taxonomy (GTDB): domain Bacteria; phylum Campylobacterota; class Campylobacteria; order Campylobacterales; family Sulfurospirillaceae; genus Sulfurospirillum. Next base: position 14,366 of record JAQUVE010000047.1, read on the forward strand.
TGTTGTAGGTGATTTTAAGCGTATTTTTCAAGAGGCAAAAGATGAAATGCCTTTGAGTGATAATACTAAAGAAGCCAGTAAGTTTATCAATGCGGCTATTACTCGTACACCACAAGTAGTTGAGCAATATGTTAAATTTGATCAAGGTAGTTTAAAAAATACAGGAAATGCATTAGATTTCGCCCTTAAAAGAGAAGATGCTTTTTTTATGGTAGAAACGCCTAATGGTATTCGTTTAACTCAAAATGGTTCATTTTCGTTAAATGATGCTGGCGTACTCGTGAGTAAAGAGGGCTACCCTGTTTTACCCGCAAATTATTTTCAAAACCAACAATATATTACCATTCCTGAAGATGCAACGCTTAGTGTTGATAAAAGTGGCAATATCTATGCGGGGACTGATGGTGTTGGGCAGCTTTTTATTGCACAAAGTGATGATGTCAAATCACTCACGAAAGAGGGTGACAATCTTTACAAGTTTAAGGCGTTAGAAGAGACAACACAACTTGAAAATGGTGATTTGGTAGCGCAAGGATTTTTAGAAGTCAGCAATATCAATCCCGTTAATGAGATGGTAGGATTGATTGAAACCAATCGATTGGTTGAAATGTACCAAAAAGTGATGAATTCACACATGAATGATATAAACACAGATGCGATTACCAAGCTTGCATCCATTAGAGCCTAAAAAGGAAAATAGATGATTCGTTCTCTTTATACTGCCGCTACAGGAATGATAGCGCAACAAACACAAATCGATACAACAACCAATAATATTTCTAATGTCAATACTATTGGTTATAAAAAGCAACGTGCAGAATTTGCGGACTTGATGTATCAAACGATGGAATATGCGGGAACATCAACCAGTGGAACATCGGTCTCTCCTACGGGCATAGAAGTGGGATTGGGTGTGCGTCCAACGGCAATTGCCAAAATATTTACGCAAGGTAACTTTAAAGAGACGGGTAATCCTTTAGATATTGCCATTACGGGGAATGGTTTTTTTCAAATTCAACTTCCAGATGGCACCACAGCTTACACACGTAATGGCTCATTTAAATTAGACAATGGCGGCAATGTGGTTAACAGTGATGGCTATAAGTTATTGCCTGAAATTGTGATTCCTGAGGATGCGACACAAATTTCCATTGGTGTGGATGGTATCGTCTCTGTGCTTCAAGCGGGTGCTACGGCGATGACACAAGTAGGGCAGATTGAGTTGACAAATTTTGTCAATCCAGCAGGTCTTCACTCTTTAGGCGATAACAATTTGATTAATACTGCTTCTTCAGGTGATCCTATCAATTCAACGCCGGGATTGAATGGACTTGGCCAAACCAGACAACAATTTGTTGAGATGAGTAATGTTCAATTAGTAGAAGAGATGACGGATTTGATTACAGGACAACGCGCCTATGAGGCAAATTCAAAAGCCATTGTGACCAGTGATGAGATGTTGCAAACCGTTAATGGATTGAAGCGATAATTTAGATTTATGCTGATTTTACTTCCTTTTGTGCTTATTATTGTTATTATTGCTGTAATTAATCATATCTATTATCCTGATATCGCTCCCAAAGATGTAACGTCCCCAAAAGCGTTACATCAAGGGTTGCCAGATACTAATAAAACCAATAGCTATCTTGATAAATACATCAAAAAATAAACCTTATGTGTAAAGAGTTTCGATGAATTTTATGGCACTTATAAAGCTCACTATTCCTGTGATGATGGGCTATATTCCTTTAGGTATGGCGTTTGGACTGCTTCTGTCAAAACTCCTTATTCCATGGTATTATGCTTTATTTATGAGTGTTTTTATCTTTGCAGGCTCTGGACAATTTTTAGCTTTGACACTTTTTGCCTCTCAAGCAACTATTTTAGAGATAGGAATAGCAACTTTTTTACTTAATCTTCGTCATACGTTTTACGGTCTTTCTATGATATCAACATTTAAAGAGTTTTCATGGAAGAAGCATTATCTTATTTTTGGTTTGACAGATGAAACATTTGCTCTTTTAAAAACCAGTGATGTACCTGCTGATAATCGTGAGAAGGCTTACCTCTGGATTACTTTTTTAAACCAATGCTATTGGATTATCGGAAGTGTTGTTGGAGCCATATTAGGCAATATTGTACCTTTTAATTATGAAGGCATTGAGTTTTCTTTGACGGCTTTATTTGTGGTGTTGTCTATTGAGTTGTATAAGAAAAACAAATTGCATAAGCCTTTTTTTGTAGCACTTATCATAGGGCTTTTTGGTATGGTGATTTTTCCTCCGCAAAAAATGCTCATTTTATCACTTTGTTTAGCTGCTTTTGTTTTGATTGTTTTTAAAAGGAGTATGGAAAGTGGAAAGTAGTTATCTTATCGGTGGTATTATCATCGCTACATGCGCGACTTATGCCACACGTATTATTCCTTTTTTATGGTTCCGTACGCGTGAACCTTCCGCTTTAATCAAATATATTGAGCTTAATATGCCTGTGATGATTATGGTCATTTTAGTCTTTTATGCCCTAAAGGATGTAAAATGGGAAAGTTATCCTTATGGTATCGCAGAACTGATTGGTGTAGCTGTTGCCATAGGATTGCATATTAAGTTTAAAAATGCACTTTTGAGTATTTTTCTTGCTACACTTGTTTATATGGTTTTAATTCAAAAAATTTTGTAATTAATGCTTCTTCAAGACATAAGGAAGATCAGCATCCCTATTATAGCGTTGCATTCTCTCTTCGAATGTTTTAATCGCATCAACCATCTCATGCGCAAAGGTATTGTCTAAGATATAATCATTTTTGCCGACATGCAAGCTTACAAGGCCTTTTTCTCTGGCTCCTACCATTAAGGCATCTTTGAGTGTTTCAGCTTGATTGTGTGTGAGGCGTCTTAAATCATGTCCTAATCCACTTGCCCACATTTCCATAAAAGTGATACGAAAAGGAAGTGTTTTAGTCCATGTCTGCTCTAGTAGTTTTCCCTCTTTAGTCACGTAATGATAAAAGGTAATACGGTCATTTTTGGTGTCATAAACGCTTATCTCTTTTCCTTCAAGTGGTAAGAGTTGCGGTGTAATCGTTGAAAGGTTGGCTTCTTTGGCGGCACATCCTGCCAACATGAAAAGAGATATAAGTGCAAAAATAAATTGTTTCATCATAAAAACCTTATATGTAAAGAAAGTGTCAAGTACGTGTCAATACAAAATTGACACGGTTATTTTATCATTTTATTATCAAAACAGAGGAATGGTTCAATGAAACGATTATTATTTGTAGTGGGTCTTGGGTTTGCAGGATTGCATGCGGGAGGCTTTAATGCTCCGATGCAAGCCTATATGCAAGAATTAACGCTAGAAGCTAAGAGCGTGGATGGTGCGTTTAGTGGTTTCGATGCTAAACGAGGGGAGAGTCTTTTTACGACAAAACATATTGGGAAAAAAGGCACTGAAGTGAGTTGTACAACATGTCACACCGCAAATCTTAAAAATAACGGGCAAAACAGTAATACCAATAAGTCTATCTTACCACTTGCCCCTTCCGCGAATGCACAGCGCTTAACAGATGTTAAAGAGGTGCAAAAGTGGTTGCGACGTAATTTTAATGATGTGTTCGCACGTGAAGGAACGGCTCAAGAAAAAGGTGATGTGCTCAGCTACATCATTACACAATAAGGAGATAAAATGAAAAAAGTAGTTTTAGCAAGTGTGCTCATTGCATCCTTTGCATGGTGTTCAGGTGTACCCGCTGCCACGGATCCACTCTATCAAAAAGAGTGTGCAAGTTGTCACTTTGGCTATCAGCCAGCACTGCTTAACAAGGCTTCATGGGAAAAAGTGATGGGAAGTTTGAGTGAGCATTTTGGAACGGATGCGTCATTAGGAAAAGAAGATTCACAAGCAATTTTGTCTTATCTTGTTCGTAACGCAGGAAATGGTAAAATAACAACGGGCAATGATACGACACGCATTACACTCTCTGCTTACTTTAAGAGAAAACATCGTGAAGTGCCTCTTAAACAAATTTTACAAAAAGAGGTTGGTTCACTTTCAAACTGTATGGCATGTCATACGACAGCTGATAAAGGTAGTTACAGTGAGCGCTATATTGTCATACCAAATTATGGGAGATGGGAATGAAAAAGGTACTTGTCTGGAGTCTTTACACAAGAGTTTTCCATATTTTATTGATGGTTCTCATGTTGGCAGCTTTTCTCACTCCAGAGGTTAAACGACTCTTAAGTTGGCATGTTGCCATTGGTTATACGTTAGCGTTGCTATTTCTCTTTAGGATTGCGTGGGGCTTTCTCGATGTAAAGTATTCTAAGTTTAAAGATTTTAATTTTAAATTGAGCGACTTAAAAGAGTATATGTTCACTGTTTTTGGAAATAAAAAAGAGTATGTAGGGCATAATCCTGCTTCAAGTTATGCCATTGTTTTGATGATTGTTCTGACATTTTTAGCTGTGATAACGGGTGCTTTAACCTATGGTGTTAAAGAAGGAATGGGTATCTTTTCTTTCATGAACCATACGCTATTTCGTGATATGAAGGCATTTAAAGAAATTCATGAATTTTTTTCGAATGCATTGATGGCTGTTATTGGAGCTCATATCTTAGGTGTATTGATTGATAAAATAATTCATCGCTCTGCTGCATTACAATCTATGATAGATGGTATGAAACCTTCAGATGAAGAGGGATTACATTTAAGCTTTTTTCAAAAAGCATTTGGAATCTTTTGGATAGGTTTTTCGATTTTTGCTTTGGTGTATTTGCTCGCAACGCCCCAAAATATTTTCCTAGCCGATGGTAATGAAAAGATGGATTATGCGAAAAGCCAGCCAGCATTTTTCAAAGAGTGTATCAGTTGCCATACACTCTATCCACCCTTTCTATTGCCAGAGCGTTCATGGGTTGCTATGATGCAGACGTTGGATAACCATTTTGGTGATGATGCATCATTAGATGCCGCAACGAC
>JAQUVE010000175.1 GCA_028693565.1 Sulfurospirillaceae bacterium
AAGTTAAAGACACCATGTTCATCCCAACCATGCTCATCATCACCAATTAGCCTACGTTTTGGATCTGTTGAAAGTGTTGTTTTTCCTGTACCTGAAAGTCCAAAGAAGAGAGCTGTATCACCTTTTTCCCCAACATTAGCTGAACAATGCATTGAGAGCTTACCTTCTAAAGGAAGCCAATAGTTCATCATTGAAAAGATACCTTTTTTAATCTCTCCACCATACCATGTGCCACCGATAATAGCAACATTTTCTTCAACATTAAAAACGACAAATACATCTGAATGAAGACCTTGTTCTTTATAGCGTTCATTAGAAATTTTGCACGCATTATAAAGTACAAAATCAGGTTTAAATGTGCTTAATTCTTCTTCACTAGGGCGAATAAACATATTTTTAACAAAATGCGCTTGCCAAGCAATTTCTGTAACGACACGAATACTTTTGCGACTATTTAAGCTACCACCACTGAACGCGTCTTGGATATAAATATCTTTTCCAGAAAGTTGTTTTTTGACCGTTGTAAACAGCTCATCAAAAATCTCTTTACTGACTTTATGATTGATTTTTCCCCAAGAGATATATTGATTTGAAGGTGCTTGATCAACAAAGTATTTATCTTTTGGACTACGTCCTGTAAAAATACCAGTATCCACACAAAAAGTACCATTGGATGAAACATAACCTTCATTATTTTTCACTTCGTGCTCAAAAAGTGTGTCATAATCAAGGTTATGATATACCTTTCCTATTGTTTCAAGCCCGAGCTTTTCTATTTCGTTTATCTTCGACATAATCGTTTTTCCTAAAAAAGTTTATTTAAAAATAGACAGCAAGACACCTGCTGCGACAGCTGATCCAATAACACCCGCTACGTTTGGTCCCATAGCATGCATTAAGAGCATATTGGTTGGATCTTCTTTCATACCTTCTTTATTAGAAACACGTGCTGCCATTGGTACAGCACTCACACCTGCTGAGCCAATGAGAGGATTGACTTTATGTTTACTAAATTTATTCATGATTTTTGCCATAACAATGCCACCGGCTGTTCCCATCGAAAATGCGACTAATCCTAAAACGATAATACCCAATGTTTCAGGAACCAAGAATTTTTCAGCAGCAAGTTTTGAGCCAACAGAGAGTCCTAAGAATATTGTCACAATATTTATCAGCGAGTTTTCCATCGTATCAGAAAGCCTTTTAACAACCCCTGATTCTTTGGCAAAGTTTCCTAAAGAGAGTGCGCCAATAAGCGGTGTAGCATCAGGAAGAATAATAATACACAAGATCATAACGGTTAAAGGAAAAATCATCTTTTCAAGTTTAGAAACTTCTCTTAATTGCTCCATTTTGATGCTTCTCTCTGCTTTTGTTGTAAGCGCTCGCATAATAGGAGGTTGGATAATTGGTACCAGTGCCATATAAGAGTAAGCGGCTACCGCGATAGCGCCTAATAAATCGGGTGCTAAACGAGAAGCGACGAAGATGGAAGTAGGACCATCAGCCCCTCCAATAATTCCAATCGCACATGCGTCTTTTAACGAGAAGTCAATCACACCTGTATATTTTGTGAGTACTGCAGCACCTACGATGGTACCAAAAATACCCAGCTGTGCCGCCCCACCCAATAAGGCCGTTTTAGGATTAGCAATCAACGGACCAAAGTCGGTCATGGCGCCTACACCCATAAAAATAAGCAGCGGAAAAAGACCCGTACTAACACCCATATTAAATAAAATCCCTAAGAAACCCTCAGGTCCTGCGATATCTGCTACAGGAATATTGGCCAAAAAGCCTCCAAACGCAATAGGAATCAGTAAGAGTGGTTCAAACCCTTTGGATATGGCTAAATAAAAGAGTGTAAAACAGATGATAACCATAATCACTCTTCCGAAGCCTTGATTAAACGTAGAGACTTCTATCCCATGACTCATCAAACCCTCTTTGGGGTTAATCATAGCATTGAGTCCTGTCGATTCATACAGTGAGCCAAACAGTTCAGCAACACTTTTAGATTTATAATCTTTATTGGCCTCAGCTGCAGATACTTTTGCTGTATGCACAGTATCCTCAGCGCTCAGCGTTGCAGTTAAAAACGTGGTCGATGCAAGCAGTAATAAAAAGACTAAAAGCTTTCTCATCCTCACCCCTTACATTGCCACAAGGGCTTGGTTATTGACAACCGTATCACCTTGTTTGACGTAAACTGCACTAATAACACCTGCTTGTGGGGCTGAGACCTCAATTTCCATTTTCATTGCTTCAATAATAATGACAGCTTGTCCTTTTTCTACCTTATCCCCTACATTAACAAGTACTTTAAAGATTGACCCTGGAAGTCCTGCTTTTATCTCATGTCCACTAGACGCTACTGGTGTTGCTGATGTTACAGGTGCTTGAATACTGCTATCAAAGCCTTCTTTAATATCTATCTCATACTCTTCACCATTAACGGTAATGCTTCTATCATTTGATTTAACATTATATTTTTGGCCATTCACCATCACGGTAAATTCGCCAGCACATTCAGTATCGGGTGTCTTGTCAATTTTTCGGACATTAATTTTAGCATCACCTTTTAAAAAGGCAATCCCTTTTTCTTTACATGACGCTGCTATAAAGAGATTTTCTTCGGTTGCTTCAATATTTTCTTTAGCCAAGATCTCTTTTACATGCAAGAGTGATTTGCTCTCATCAGCATCGGCTAACTCAAGTGCCTTTTTGGTGGTTGGTTCTAATTTCAACTGTTTACTTGCAAGCGTAACGACTTCGCTATCAGGAGCCACTGGTGTTTTTCCGAAGTAGCCAAGAACCATTTTCCCATAACCTTCTGCTATTTTAGCCCATGGTCCAAACATCACATTATTAAAGGCTTGTTGGAAGTAAAATTGAGAGACAGGTGTTACACTTGTACCGTATCCTCCTTTTTCAACCACTTCACGCATCGCTTTAATCACTTCTGGAAATTTATGTAAAATATTGTTATCTCTAAGCATTTGGGTATTAGCGGTTAATGCGCCTCCTGGCATTGGAGAAAAAGGAATGAGTGGGGAGACTTGGGTTGCTTCGGGTGGCATAAAGTAATCTTTTAAGCAGTCTTGTAAGACTTCTTCGTAAGTCAATATTTTTTCAAGTTCTAATCCACCAAGGTCATAATCCTTGCCTTTAACCGCATGAAGCATGGTTAAGATATCTGGTTGGCTTGTTCCGCCACTTACAGGACTTGCTGCCATATCGATACCATCTACTCCTGCTTCAAGAGCGGCTAAATAACACGCAACACTCACACCTGCTGTTTCGTGGGTATGGAGTCTTACATGCATAGACTCTGGCAATAATCGCTTTGCCATTTTAATCGTTTCATAGACTTTTTGAGGACTTGACGTTCCACTCGCGTCCTTAAAACAAACGCTGTGATAAGGAATCCCTGAATCTAATATATCACGTAATGTTTTTTCATAAAACGCAACATCATGAGCACCACGGCATCCTGGAGGTAAATCCATCATTGTAACAACGATTTCATGTTTTAGTCCATGATGTACGATACGCTCGCCACTGTATTTAAGATTTTCAATATCATTAAGAGCATCAAAATTTCGAATCGTTGTTGTTCCATGCTTTTTAAACATCTTAGCATGTAAATCAATCAGCTCTCGATTACCTGTATCTAGCATTACGGTATTCACACCCCGTGCTAGGGTTTGTAGATTGGCTTCAGGTCCTGCAATTTCACGAAACTTATCCATCATGGTAAAGGCATCTTCATTAAGGTAAAAATATAAACTCTGAAAACGTGCTCCCCCACCAAACTCAAAATGACTAATGCCTGCTTCTCGTGCTGCTGCTACGGCTGGGAGAAAATCCTCCATAAGTACGCGACCACCAAAAACTGACTGAAAACCGTCTCTAAATGTTGTATCCATCACATCGATGTATTTCTTAGCCATTAATCTGCCTTTTTTCTGTTTTATTTTTTGTGTGTTTGTAATGTCGCCGCTATCGCCGCAACTACCGCTAAT
>JAQUVE010000176.1 GCA_028693565.1 Sulfurospirillaceae bacterium
AAGTCGGTTTTGTTTCAGTGCATAATGTTTTACGGATCACCAATAAACCACAAGCTCCTACCCCACCTAAAAGTTTATGTGGGGACAAGAAAAGAGCATCGTAATAGTTACAATCTATATTGATGTATGGCGATGCAGCCGCAGCATCTAAACATACAATACCTCCGTAACGCTTAATCAGTGTAAAAATTGTTTTATAGTCACTTAAAATTCCCGTAACATTAGAAGCAACCGAAAAAGAAGCGATAATTTCTCTATCTTTGAATCGTAATAACGCTTTTTCTAAATACTCTATATCAATATTTTCTTCTTTGTCCAGTGGAATGCGCACCACATCACATAAAGCCTCACGAAAACTGAGCTCATTCGAATGATGTTCATACGGTCCTACAAAGACTACAGGTAAATTTTCAGGCTTTTGAGCAAAACGCTTTAGCGTACGAGGCGGTATATAAATCCCCATCAATTCTTGAAATTTCTTAATAGCTCCTGTCGCACCATTGCCACATGGAAGAAGATAAAAATGCTCATTGATTGCTAAGTTTTTTTTGAGTTCTTCTCTTGCATTTGTATAATAAAAGCTCGTTTGTATAGCACTTGTTGCCACTTCAGAATGGGTATTGGCATAGGTTTTCAAAATTTCAATTATCTCTTTTTCTATGGGGCGATAGGCTTGCCCTGACGCAGTATAATCAAAATAGAGAATTTTTTTATCTTTAATAATATTTTTTCGAATTTCTTTCACTCTTTTGTCCAAGTTTTTTTGTATTATACCTTTTCCTTATATTGGAAATGTTAAAATGAGTTGATACTGCAAAAGGAAATTGTGAATGATTGATGAAAGTTTGCTTAATAGTCTTAGCACTGATGAGAAAGAAATATTTAAAAAAGGACTTAAAGACCTTATTAATCAAACCTACGTCATTGAAGACGAGTATAAAAAATTGGGTATTTCTTATAGTGCTTTACAAAATGTTATTCATCAAATCATTGAAGTACAACCCAATGCCTTATGGGTACTTGAAGAAAATGGTGATATTTTTTTACAAAACAGTGAAGCAAAAACGATTGGCAATATTCTGCACTTATTTTCAACTAAAGAAGGTAATCAAGAAGTTGAATTTGAAGGTAGATTTTTTCTCTTAAAAAGTGTCAAAAAAGAGGATAAACATATCATCACAGCGACTGATATTACAGAAGGAAAAAGACAAGAGAGACTTATTTCGATGGGTCAAGTTGCGGCACATCTCTCTCATGAAATCAGAAACCCTATCGGTTCAGTTGCCCTTCTGGCTTCTACACTTTTAAAAAAGGTTGACCCATCCATTAAACCCTTGGTCTTAGAAATTAAAAAATCTATTTGGAGAGTGGAACGCATCATCAAAGCGACTTTACTTTTTACTAAAAGTTTGCAAATCAACCCAACAACTTTTTACCTTGATCGGTTTATCACTGACTCTCAAAAAGCCATTGAACACTACTCTTATAGTAAAGAAATCTCTTTTCATTTTCATCTCCCTCATATTGAAATAAAAGGAGATTTTGAACTGTTAAACCTTGTCCTTCAAAATTTTATTTTTAATGCTATTGATGCCATTGAAGAAGGAGAAAAGGAAAGTGGGACTGTTCGCGTAGAGTATCAAGAAAATGAGATGGGTATCTGCTTACATGTCAAAGACGATGGCATACCTATTGAAAATAAAAATATTTTATTTGAGCCTTTTAAAACAACTAAAACAAAAGGTCATGGATTAGGATTAGCACTTTCATTGCAAATTATTCAAGCACATTGTGGCAAGATTGATTTGCTCGAACATGAAAAAGGTTTCGCTATTAGAATAGGACAATGCAGTGATTAAAGAAAGCCTTAGCATTTTTGTCAATGACTTTAAAAACGCTTTTAAAGATCTATTGCCTATCATTATGGTCGTTGCTTTTTTTCAGGTGGCGATTATTCAAACAATGCCAAAAAACCTACTTTCTATTGTCATTGGGCTTGGAATTGTAGCGTTAGGGCTTGCTTTTTTTATCCGAGGATTAGAGATAGGCATCTTTCCAGTAGGCGAAGGATTAGCCCATGATTTTGCACGTAAAGGCTCTTTATTTTGGTTACTTTGCTTCTCATTCCTCATTGGTTTTGCCACAACAATTGCAGAACCTGCACTCATTACAATTGCCAATAAAGCCGCTATGATCAGTGAAGGTAAAATTGATGCCTATTACCTTCGTCTTACTGTAGCGATATCGGTTGGCTTTGCCATTGCTTTAGGCGCTATGCGTATTCTTTTAGGACATCCTATTCAGCTTTATATTGTGGGTGGCTATATTTTAGTGGTCATCATCACGTTTTTTGCACCTCCTGAAATTATCGGGCTTGCTTATGATAGTGGCGGTATAACTACGTCAACCGTGACTGTACCTTTAGTGACAGCACTAGGTATCGGTCTTTCATCAAGTATTAAAGGTCGAAATCCTCTCATTGATGGCTTTGGGTTGATTGCATTTGCCTCTTTAACGCCTATGATTTTTGTTCAATTTTTTGGTATTATTGTTTACCATTTTAACGATGCACCATCAACGCAAATACTCGAAATTGTTACTGAAACAATTACGCAAGAGGGAACCCGTGAGTATGAATTTTCTTTTTCTATTTTGCTCATGGATCTCATGGGTGTTATTAAAGATATTTTGCCCATTATTGCCGTTATCGCTTTTTTCCAATACCTTGTGATTAAACGCCCTATTCCTCGCCTACCAAAAATACTAAGCGGTATTATCCTCGTTATTTTAGGTCTTGACGCTTTTATTATAGGCTTAGAATTAGGACTTTTCCCCATTGGCGAAACCATTGCTTATCAGCTAACAACCATGGATAATCCTTGGCTCATTTATCTTTTTGGATTTACTATCGGATTTTCAACAACGATGGCTGAACCTGCTTTAATGGCAATTGCTTATAAGGCTTCTGAAATTAGCAATGGCAATATCAATCAAAAAACATTGCGCATCGCTGTTGCTTTTGGTGTGGCACTTGGAATTGCCTTAGGGTGTTACCGTCTAGTGCATGGAGCACCTTTGCATTACTATATTATAATTGGTTATATTATTGTCATTATTATTACCTATTTTGCACCAAAATACATTATTCCTATTGCCTATGATAGTGGTGGCGTTACTACATCAACCGTTACAGTACCTCTGGTTGCAGCTCTAGGATTGGGGTTAGCAGAACATATAGAAGGACGAAATCCATTGATTGATGGATTTGGTCTTATAGCATTTGCCTCATTATTTCCCATGATTACCGTCATGGGCTATGGGGTTATCGCTCAAATTGTTATATCAAGGAGACAATCATGAAATTTACCGTTTTAGCAGCACTAATCCCTAACTCACAAGAAGAGTTAGCCATAGAAACAGCTAAAAAAGCAGGTGCTGGCAGTGTGACTATTCTCAATGGCAAAACCATTGGACTCAAGGAGAAAAAAGTTTTTTTTGGTCTTACACTTGAAGAAAACGTCTCTTTATTGCTGTTTATTTTACCTCAAAAACTTTCGATGAATGTTTTTAAAGCCATTCGCAAAAAGTTAGATTTATGCAATAAAGAGAATTCCAATGGCTTAATTTTTACATTCCCTTTAACCCACATTTCAGGGATGGAATCAGAAGAGCTTGGTTTATTTGAAAAAGAATTATTAGATGTGTTATAAGGAGAAACGATGTTAGTTGCAGATGTAATGATCAAAGATAATTTGGCTTTGATATCCCCTATGTCCTCAGTCAGAGATGCGCTTACGTTAATGCGTGAAACCAAAGTAAAATCTCTTATAGTCAATAAACTTCGCCCTAGTGATGCATATGGGCTATTGACTTACAAAAATATTTTATTTTCCATTGTTGCCAATGATGGCGATATTGATCTTTTACGTGTCTATGACATCTGTTCAAAACCCGCTATTCAAGTTTCAAAAGAACTCGATTTAAGGTACGCTTCACAACTGATG
>JAQUVE010000177.1 GCA_028693565.1 Sulfurospirillaceae bacterium
AGTTCCTCAACAAGCGTGATGAGATTTTTAACACTTCGTCCAAGACGATCGAGTTTCCAAACAACAAGGACATCTTCACTTCGTAGCATCTCAAATGCTTTCGCAAGCCCAGGACGTTCAGCTCTAGTTCCGCTAATGGTATCTTCATAAATACTTTCGCATCCAGCTTTTTCTAACGCCTCTTTTTGTAAAGCGAGATTTTGATCCGTGGTTGATACGCGTGCATAGCCAATGAGCATCGTTCTATCCTATTAGAAGTTTTTACACAAATTTTGGATGATTGCATCGTATTCTGCCGATGTAATTTTGGCAATTTTTTCTTTGATTCTCGCTTTGGAAAGAGCTCGTATTTGATTGATTAAAATATCGGAATCCTCTTTAAGCCCTTCGCGTGCAACAATTCTCATTCTATAAGGGGTCATATTATCAATACGATCGGTTGAAAGTGGCATGAGAATCACGGTATCTAAAATAGCATTTTCATCATCGCCAGAGATAATAACCGCCGGTCTTATTTTTCCTACTTCATCCCCTTTTTTAGGGTAAAGATTGACAATGACGATATCACCTCTATTTAATTCCATCATCAACCCCTATCTCTGCAAATTCTAAATCCTGATGATGTTTCAGTTTATGCAGTTTTGCAAGCTTCTCTTCTTTATTGATTTTTTCAATAAGAGGCAAGATAAATTTTTCGTATTTTGAGGAGATAAAATATCCCACAGTCGTGTGTGCTCTTCGATCGATAATTTCTGCTACATCCATCATTTTCATTAAAGAGGGCTTGTTTTGAATATCGGTTACACCATAGGTTAACATTCTATATCCTTTTCTTTAGATTTAATCCAAGTATATTATATCTTATTCTTAATAACATATCTACTAAACTATAGTATTTACTTCATAAAATTCTTAAAACTCATAAAAAGTATAGTATATTTAGAATTAAATTCAAGAATAGTTTTTGAGAAAAAGTTTAGCCCTATTTTAGGGGGATTGAACTTCTAAAATTTCTATTCTCAAAAACCACCGTTTGTAAGAGGAATAACTATGCCACGTCGATCAATTTTAACCACTTCCGAAAAAGATAGTTTAGTTGCCATTCCTGAATCTGAAGAAGAATTAATCCGGTACTACACCCTAAGTGAAACTGATCTCTCTATTATTCGTCAGCATAGAGGTGCAGCCAACAGGCTTGGATTCGCTGTTCAATTGTGTTGCATGCGTTATCCTGGAATTGCAATTTCAACTGAACAGTCACTTCCACAAATATTTCTTGAGTATCTTGCCGATCAGCTTGAAATTTCATCTGAGCTTTGGAGGGCGTATGGACGTCGTCAGGAAACAAGGCGTGAATATTTGCTGGAACTGCAAAATCTGTTTGGCTTCGAGCTTTTTAGCATGAAGCGCTACGATGAAATGATTGACGAGCTTCACAGTGTTGCAGAGCGAACAGATAAGGGGATAGTCATTGCCTCTACATTGGTTGAAAACCTTCGCCTAAAAAATATATTATTGCCTGCCAATAATGTTATAGAGCGTATGTGTGCCGAAGCGATTACACGAGCGAATCGAGATATCTATTTCCAACTAAGTGATTCTTTAACACACCAGCAACGCCAACAGCTTGATAAGCTTTTAAAAATAAGACCGGATTCCTCTATGACCTATCTTGCATGGCTTCGCCAATCACCTATGAAATCCAATTCAAAGACAATGCTTGAACACATTGAACGGTTACAACTGCTTCATGATATAAATCTACCATTGGAAATTGAGCGAAGTATTCATCAGAATCGATTATTAAAAATGGCCCGTGAAGGTGGGCAGATGACACCGACAAACTTGGCAAAATTTGAATCTAGCCGGCGTTATGCTACATTGGTAGCATTAGTGATCGAAGCGATGGCAACACTAACCGATGAGATTATTGAATTGCACGATAAAATTATCGGTAAACTCTTCAATACAGCAAAACATAAACATGAGAAGGAGTTTCAATCCTCAGGCAAGGCAATCAATGACAAGGTGCGGCTCTACAATAGAATAGGACAAGTTCTATTGGATGCAAAACAGACAGGAAAAGATCCTTATATGGCAATCGAATCGATTATTTCGTGGGATGATTTTACCCAAAGCGTTAATGAAGCAGGTCGCTTAGCTAAAAGTGAAGATTTTGATTTTATACATCGCATTGCTGAAAATTATTCTACTCTTAGACGATATGTCCCAGAGTTTCTTAGTATATTGAAACTCCGCGCAGCACCTTCTGCTGAAGAGCTTTTGCAGGGTATTGAATTATTACGAAAACTGTATTTGGACAACACTCGAAAAATTCCAGATGATGCTCCGACAGGATTTGTGCGGCGTAGATGGAGTAAGTTAGTATTTACCCCTGAGGGGATAGATCGTCGCAACTATGAGCTATGCCTGCTAACCGAACTTAAAAATGCTCTTCGTTCTGGTGATATATGGGTGCAAGGGTCACGGCAATTTAAGGATTTCGATGCATATCTTTTGACTGTCGATACGTATTCGTCATTAAAAGAAACAGATAAACTGGGAATAAGTGTCAATACCGACTTTGAACGCTACATTAACCAGCGCTTAGCTCAGTTGGAAGAGAGTTTAAATACAGTTAATATGCTGGCAGAATCAAACGAACTGCCCGATGCAATAATCACTAATAATGGTCTAAAAATTACACCTTTTGATGCCATTTTCCCTGAAAATGCGCAATCTCTGTCAGGCGAAGCGCAAATCTAGTCATATAAAATTCTCATAAAAGCCTAGAGTACGACTATATTTGCAAGAACGTATGCCTAATTTTAATGTTCATTTGACATTATTAAGTTATTAACTTATAATAGGTCATAAATATTTAGTTAAAAGTGCAACTCATGCCGGGATTACGTTTTTTTATAACATTTTATTTACTCATAGTTGTATTGTTCTCATCAATACTTTATGCAGAAGAGACTATGGAGTCTGAAGATAGCGCATCCACTTTTAAATTCTTACCTCTTGTGAGAATTGGAGTACTTGCTTTTCGTTCCAAACCACAAACGCTTGAGCAGTGGAAACCACTTGGTGCTTTACTTTCTCGTGCTATTCCGCAATACGATTTTGTAGTTGAAGCACTTACTTACCCTGAATTAAATGAAGCCGTTGCAAAAAAACAATTAGACTTTGTATTGACAAATTCTGGTCATTATATTCTCCTTAAGAAAAAATTTGAGCTCTCTTCTCCCTTGGCTACACTTGCCACAAGTGAGCATGGGGAAAAAACAACACATTTTGGTGGCGTTATCTTTACCCAGGCAAAAGAGAAAATTGATACCTTGGAAGATATTAAGGGAAAAATGATTGCAGTTGTAAATCAAGAATCTCTTGGCGGATACCAAATGCAAGCCTACGAACTCTTGAAAAAAGGAGTTCATCTTCCTGCGGATGCACATATCGCCATTACAGGTATGCCTCATGATAATGTCGTTGAAACAGTTCTTTCTGGTAAAGCACAGGTAGGATTTGTGCGAAGTGGTATTTTAGAAAATATGGCAGATGAGGGAAAATTGGATATGAAAAGTATTAAAATAATAAACCCTCAAAATTCATTATCTTTTCCTGTTATTATTTCCACACAACTTTATCCAGAGTGGCTGTTTTCAACACTTCCTCATGTGAATGAAAAGCTTTCGAAAAATGTTTTATCCGTACTTTTTAACTTAAAAGATAATGATACCGCCCTCCAAGATATGCATATCTATGATTTTAATATCCCTGCTAGTTATTCAAGTGTTGAAGAGATGTTACGCACCCTTCGTTTCCCCCCTTTTGATAAACAACTATCTTTTGAGCCACTTGCAGATTCCCACAAACAACCCATAATTTAAGCTAATTTAAATTTTAAAAAGCCTTTTGAAATCATGTAAATGTTATAATTTTTTACCACAAAAATAATACAAAACATCAATCAAATA
>JAQUVE010000178.1 GCA_028693565.1 Sulfurospirillaceae bacterium
AAAAATGGCAAATTAGCTAAAAAACTGTAAAATTACAGGCGATGACTAAAACCAGTTTTTTTAAAAGTTAAAAAATTAAGTTTAGAAGATATTGACTTGGCTGCTTAGTTAAATTTGCAAGTGGCTCCTTAAGAACCAATTTCTCACTTAAAGATCTTTTAGCGACGTTAGCGAAAGAATCGGGGATGGATTTAGCGATTCAATCCTATAATGAAGAGGCAAATCTCTCGGCGTTACCTACTGATATACGAAAGACTCTGCAAATTCTTGCTGAAACTAAAGAAGATAGCTATACAACTTTTTTAAAAGATAAAACAGAATATCTCTTTTATGCTGAACCTTTGATTGCCAATAATAGTTGCATTTCTTGTCATGTTCATGATGATAAAAAAGTGGGTGATTTATTGGGTTATATGAGTGTGAAAATGCGTATTCCAAGCTTGCAAGAGTACAATACGCAAGGATACTCTTCATTTCTTGTGATGTACCTTTTCACATGGTGTTTAGGTATTTTTGCTATTTGGTGGATTCACCTTAAAGGTAAAAATTATCTTAATGAAAAAACTCGGATGTATGAAGAGAGCATGTATGCTCTCATTGATATGGTTGAAAAGCGTGATAGTTATACAGCAGGGCATAGCCAAAGAGTTGCTGAATATTCAAAACTTTTATTGCAAGCGATGCATTATTCTATTGACGATATTGATTTGATTTATAAAGCAGGAATGTTGCATGATATTGGTAAAATTGAAATTCCTGATGCAATTCTGCTGAAACCAGATAAATTACTACCAATTGAATATTCATTGATACAACGACATTCTCAGGCCAGTTATGAGCTATTGTGCCGAGAACCATTTAGTTCATTAGCAACGATTGTTTTACATCACCATGAAAGGTATGATGGCTCAGGGTATCCAAGTGGGCTTAAGGGAAATCAGATACCATTTTTTTCACAAGTAATTGCTGTTGCTGATGCTTTTGATGCTATGACAACCAATCGCTCATATCGTAGAAGTTTGAGCTTAAAATCAGCACTGAATATTTTGGAAGCTGAGAGTGGGAAACAGTTTAATCCCTCTATTGTTCAAGTAGCACTTGTTGTTTTTGAAAAGATTATGTTACCAAACGATACAACGCAAATGCCACGAGATTTACTCGAAGAGATGCGTTTTTCATACTATTTTAAAGATCAATTGACTGGGTATTACAATCTCAATTATTTAAAATTTATTTTTACACATTTAAATGATTGTAAATCAAAAATATTGCGTATTGATCATCTGAATTGTTTAAACTTTACTGCTTACAATAAAAAGCATGGTTGGAAAAAAGGGGATGAGCTTTTATGTGATATTGCTAAAGCTATCGAAGAAACTTACCCTAAGGCCATTATTATGCGTGCTTACAGTGATAATTTTTTTATATTACATTTAGACCAATATTTGCCGGTGAGTTGTATCAAAGTTTACTCTATTTTAGAATCCAATGATTTACAATTTGTGTGTAAACACCTTGATTTTAATGCTGATGAAGTAATTACGTTTGAAATTTTGGAGGATAAATTACTTCATTTAGAGAACTAATGTATAATAACGCATATTGAATTTTGAGGAAAATGATGCGTAGTATTGGTTTGCTTCTTTTAAGTGTTTTGGGATTACATGCTGGGATATATTATGCTAAGGTCGAGCCTTCTTCAACCTATACGCTCAAAGCCTCTTATAGTGCTGAAGTAACAGCTTCACTGTTGGAGCTTGAAGGCAAGCTTTCAGAGGGCAACTTAGTTGTTCGTCTTGATGATGCATTAGATACCAAAGAACTTAAATTTTCGCAAGAAAAACATCATTCACTTCTGAAAACAGTTACATTAATGCAACAAAATATTCTCAATGCTCAAGAAACTGTACGTATTAAAGAGGAAAATTATGGACGTATCAAAGAGCTTAAAACAAAATCAAAAGTGGATAAAGATAATGAATTTATCAATCTACTGAATGTCAAAAATCAATTATTGAACTTAGAACAATCCTTACAAAACACCTATGTACAACTGAGTGATTTAGACTATCATATCAATTTTTTAAAAGATAAAATTGATAAAAAAAATCTTCAAGTACCCAAAGGAAATTTAATTTATAAAATTTATGTCACCAAAGGTGATTATGTTGTTACAGGTTCACCACTCATTGATGTTTATGATGTGCGCGAGGGAAAGCTAACACTTTTTCTTTCAAAAGAAGATATAGAGCTAGCAAGGAGAGGTGTTATCTACGTTGATGGGAAAAAAACTGATCTGAAAGTTCATAAACTTTGGAGTGTGGCCGATACGCAAAATATTTCAGCCTATCGTTGTGAAATTTTACTTCCGCATCCTGATATTTTTTCGATGTTAAAAAAGATAGAATTTAAGGAGCAATAATGCGTAAAACAACGTGTCCTCTAGATTGTTTTGATGGTTGCAGTATTCTTGTCCATGATGAATTAACACTAAAAGGGGATAAAGAGCATCCCATTACGCAAGGTTATTTGTGCCATCATCTGAATCATTACCATAGTTTTAAACGCATTACAGAACCTCGTTTCAACGGTAAAACTATCTGCATGGATGAAGCACTTGCTATGTTAGCTGCACAATTGCGTCAAAATGAACCTTCCAAAACACTCTACTTTAAAGGAAGTGGTAATTTAGGTGTAATGCAAAGTGTAACAAAACTATTTTTTGCCGAGTTTGGTGCTACACTCGCTTCAGGTTCGTTGTGTGATGAAGCTGGGGATGCGGGGATTGTTGAAGGGAGGGGGGCAAATCTAGCACTTTCACCTTTAGAAGTCGCCAAAAGTGATGTTGTTATTTTATGGGGTAGAAATCCAAGTGTCACAAATTCTCATATGTTGCCTTCACTTAAAGGTAAAACGTTGATCGTTATAGACCCTGTTGCAATAGATTTAGCTCACAAAGCAGACCTTTATATCCAAATCAAACCACGCTGTGATATCTATTTGGCAATGTTATTGGCTCGCGTAGCGTACATGGAACAGATGGAGGATAGTGATTTTATTGAGCGTCGATGTGAAAATTTTAATGCCTTTATAGATTTTATTGGTGGAATTCCAATGCGAGATTTAATGGAAAAGTGTGGAACATCATTGGATAATGTTGGTTTACTTCTTTCTATGATTAAAGGTAAAAAAGTTTCGATTCTTGTGGGTATTGGTGTTCAAAAATATAGTTTTGGGCATAGTGTTTTACGTGCGATTGACTCATTTGCTGCTTTGCTTGGACTTTTTGGCAAAGAGGGATGTGGTGTAGGTTATCTAAGCAATAGTGCTTTTGGGTACGTGTCACCTTTTAAAGTAAAGGCTAAAACGACACCGCTTCCTATTGCAGATTTTGGAAAATTTGATACCGTTTTTATTCAAGGGGGTAATCCTCTTGCACAAATGCCAAATACCAATAGAGTAGAAGATGGTATTGCTAAAGCGAAGTTGGTTGTCTATTTTGGTTTACATGAAAATGCTACATCGAACAAAGCACATTTGGTTATCCCTGCACTTAGTTTTTTAGAAAAAGAGGATTTAAAGTTCAGTTATGGGCATGAATTTGTAGGGCGAATGCCAAAAATCTTTGATAATGCTTTTGGTATCAGCGAATATGATTTGTGCCAAGCGCTTAAAAAAATGTTTGGATATGCACTTTTGGAAAAAGATACAGATATTATTGAACACATCATTACTTCCCATTCAATTTTAAAAGAGGGATTTCTTATCAATAAAACGTATGAAAAATTACCGTATGCGGATGAATTTTATACACCTTCTAAAAAATTTCAATTTTTTGATGAATTGGATGATGAATTTGAGGATAAAGAAGGGTTTTATCTCTTAGCATGCAAACAAAATAAAGCACTTAACTCACAATTTATTACAGATGACTATCTTTATGTTCCTCTTAGCTTGGGA
>JAQUVE010000179.1 GCA_028693565.1 Sulfurospirillaceae bacterium
GGCTATTTCTCAACAAACAGGGTAAAAGTCCCATGGTTCTTAGAAATAGCTTAATTTGTGATTTCTAACACTCTCTTGGCAAAATCTCTTAGCTCACCATTGGGTCCAATATATTTATAAAGGGTAGGCCTTGTAATCCCAAGTTCTGCACAAAGTTCTTTTACGCTGGTATCTCTATTTTTCATACTTGCTTCCGCTAATCTTACTTGTGACTTGGTAAGGTTAAACTTTCTCCCACCTTTTCTCCCTCTTGCTCTTGCAGCTTGAAGTCCAGCCATTGTTCTTTCTCTGATTAAGTCTCTCTCAAATTCTGCAAAAGCACCAAAAATAGAAAACATCATTTTTCCAGCAGATGTGGTTGTGTCAATATTAACGCCTTGCCCGCTTAAAATTTTAAATCCAATATTTCTTTTGTTTAAATCATCAATAGTGTTAATAAGATGTTTGAGATTTCTTCCTAAGCGGTCAAGCTTCCATACAACTAGAATATCACCGTCACGTAAAGCTTTCAAACAACTTTCTAAACCAGGACGATCATCTTTGATTCCTGAAATTTTATCGGTGTAAATATTTTCTTGATTTACACCCGCTTGAAGAAGTGCATCGATTTGTAAATCTAAAACTTGAGAGTCATCAGATTTCGAAACTCTTGCATAACCGATAAGCATTTCACTCCCTTTGAGATGTAAATTAAACCTTCGTTTGTATTACACCATAATATTTATCGCCAAACAACCAAATACGTGTAACTTAAACAATAAATTAAACAAAGTATAGCAAACACTATATATAATCTGAATAAATTACAAAAAAAGGAAAAAAGTGACAACTTTACAGATTTTATCAAAAGAGGAAGAAAAAACATTTAATCAAAAACCTGTATTCAATTCTCAACAACAAAAATATTATTTTTCAATCCCAAAAAGTTTGCTTGAAAAAATAGCAAGCGATTTTAATCAAATTTATTTCACGCTGCTGTATGGCTATTTCAAAGCAACAAATAAATTCTTCACAGATTTAAATGAGGATAAAAATTTAGATTACATTGCCTCCAATGTTTTAAAAATATCAATCGATACTGATGCTGTAAGTTTAACAAAAAGTACACTTTATAGATATCAGCAGATTGTTAAGCAACATTTGCAAATTAACGAATATACCGATGAGATAAAAGATATCCTTGTAAAAGAAGCTACCACACTGGCGAATAATTTTATCCATCGTAAGAAAATCTTTTATGCCCTTGTTGAGTTTTCTAAAAAGCTATCAATCGAAGTGCCGAGTTACACGGAGTTATACCGCATTATCACAGTCGCCATCAATTCTCAAAAGAGAGATATTTTAGAGAGATTAACGCCATTTGTTCAAGATCAAAAACTGGGTGTCTTGGATGAATTTTTACAAAAAGATGGAGACTATAAAAACAGATGGAGCCTCACTCACTATAAGATACTTGAGCACTCTACTAAAAAAGCTGCCATAACAGTAAGTCTTCAAAAATTTAAAACAATACAATCAAAATTCAATATCTTGGAGAGTATCTTTATATTAGGAGGAATCACTCCTAAAATAGCCCAGTATCACGCTAAATGGATTGAAAAAAGCCAAGTCTTTCAAGTGAAACGCAAAAAAGATGTAGAATCAAATTTTTTACTTCTATCATTTGTGTATTATCAGTATCTCATTCGTAACGATAATCTCATAGATAGATTTATATCAACGGTACAGACGGCTAAAAACTCTTCACTTCGCTCTCAAAAAGAGTTTAGTTTTGAGCAAGAACCTCACAAAAACCGAGTCATGCAGTCGCTTGAAAATGCAAATCTTTCAACGCTAAATGAGATTGAAGCTATTGTCAAAGACAGCGATTTAAGCGCACGAAATAAAGTGGCTGAAATAGAAAAACTTCTTGAAAAAAAGACACTTGCTCTTAGGGAGATTCTTTTAGAGAAAAAAGTTTTTGATACTGTTGTTGAAAATAAATATGATTTTATTGAGAGCAAGTCAGTGTCGCTGCAAGGAAAGCTTACTGGGATTTTAAAAGCAATTGAGTTTGACGAAAAAGCATCCAATAAAAATCTTATTGAAGCCATTAAGTATTTCAAAAACAATCCCATCCTCACCCATAAAGCACCTAAAGCGTTTTTAGATGAAGAGGAGCGAATCACTGTGTTTGATGGGGATAAATTTAGAGTCTCACTCTATAAAATTTTACTCTTCTTTCATGTAAGCGATGCCATTAAAAATGGAACACTTAATTTGAAATACTCTTACAGATACAAAAACTTTGATGACTATATGATTGATAAAGATGATTGGACTAAAAATAAAGAGCTACTTCTCACCAAGCATGATATGGGATACTTAAGAGATTTCGATGGTTTTATAAAAACTGTTGAGGAGAAAGTTGAAGCGAGCTATGAAAAAGCAAACACCAATATCTTAAAAGGCGCAAACACCTACTTTACAGCGATGGACGACTCTTACATCCTCAAAACTCCTAAATTAGAAAAGAATGAAGATGAAGAAAAAAATCCTCTCGCAAAATATTTCCCAGCAGAAGAATACCTATCCGTAATTGATGTTCTCAATTCAATTGATAGGGAAACAGATTTTTTATCTTCATTTCAGCACTACGCGCAAAGTCGTATCAAAAGCAATCACAATCTTTTGCTTGCATCTATTTTAGGATATGGATGCAATCTAAGTCTTTTACGAATCGGTAAAATCTCAAAAGGGATCAATGAAAATCAACTTGATAATACCAAAATATGGTACTTTTCAGAGGATAATACGACCGAAGCAAATGATAAGATTGTGGCATATATGGAGAAATTGGAACTTGTAAAAATAGTAAGACATCATAACGATATCAATCATACCTCCAGTGATGGACAAAAATATTCCATTGCTTCAAATATCGATTCTACCAATGCAGGATACTCCAACAAATACTTTGGTGCCGACAAAGGTGTTGTTGCCTATACGTTTATTGACGAATCAAATCGTCTATTTCATTCCACTGTTATCAATGTCAGTGAAAGAGAATCGGGGTATGTTATTGATGGACTTTTGCACAATGAAACCATCAAGAGCGATTTACATTCCGGGGATAGCCACAGCTACACTGAGCTAATTTTTGGTTTGACAAATCTTCTTGGATTTAATTTTGGTCCAAGAATTAAAAACTTCAAAGATCAACAGCTCTACGGCTTTTTTACTCCAAAATATTATCATACTTTAGGTTACAAGCTGACACCTAAGAGAAAAATAAATACTCAAATTATCGAGGAAAATTGGGACGATATTTTACGATTTATTACAACAATCAAAGAGAGGAAAACTACGGCAACGCAGCTTCTGAAGAGGCTCACATCCTATTCAAAACAACATAAGCTTTATACAGCACTAAAGGAGTTTGGAAAGATTATTAAAACTGACTTTTTACTCAACTATATTGATGATGTGAAGCTTCGCCAGCGAATAGAAAAACAGCTGAATAAAGTAGAAGCCTCTAATCGATTTTCCAAAGCAGTATTTTTTGGAAACAATCAAGAGTTTACGGTTGCAACAGCTGAAGAACAAAATATCGCCAATAACTCAAAGCGACTGATTCAAAATGCCATAATTTTATGGAACTATCTGTATCTCACAAAAAAACTGCAGCAGGCTAAAAATCAAATAGAAAAAGATGAAATTATAATAGCTATCAAAACAAGTTCAATCGTCCATTGGCAACACATTAACTTCTATGGAACTTATGATTTTACGAGTTATTCAAAGAGAGTTTACAATTTAATTGCGATAGACAAAGAAAAAGAGTTCGCCCAACCTTCAGGTCTCTAAAATTAATTTCGTAGCTTGTAGATGAAATATGAGGGCTTGTTTTAGCGAAAAGAGTGGTTTTAAGCCATTTCTAAGAACCATGGGACTTTTACCCTGTTTGTTGAGAAATAGCC
>JAQUVE010000180.1 GCA_028693565.1 Sulfurospirillaceae bacterium
TCTTTCATCACCTCACAGATAATAGCCACTTCATAAAGCCCTGCCATACGACATAAATCGACAGAACCTTCAGTGTGACCTGTACGCACCAACGTTCCACCTTTACGAGCAATGAGAGGAAAAATATGCCCTGGCTTTACAAGCTCTTCAGGTCGACTCATTGTATCGGCCAAAATCTTAATCGTAATATCTCTTTCATACGCAGAAATTCCCGTAGAACATACCCGAGCATCCACTGAAACCGTAAAAGCGGTTTCGTGCTGTGAGTCATTATTGCTTACCATGGGATTAAGGTTTAAACGCTTTGCAATCTCTTCTGTTAAAGGAGCACAAATTAAGCCCTTAGCTTCTGAAGCCATAAAATTAACTTTTTCAGGTGTCGTAAATGTTGCGGCATAAACCAAGTCACCTTCGTTTTCTCTATCCTCATCGTCAACCATCATAACCATCTTACCATGCTTGATATCTTCTATCGCTTGCTGCACTCTTTGAATCGGCATCATCACTCCAAATGTTTTTTTAAAGTATACAAAATTACCCTTGACAAACAAATTAAAAGTGACTATAATTTCACCTCACTTAAAGACTTGGTGGGGTATCGCCAAGCGGTAAGGCAACTGGTTTTGGTCCAGTCATCAGGGGTTCGAATCCCTTTACCCCATCCATCTTTTAACTTTTTTTCTCCAATATCGCGGGATAGAGCAGTTGGTAGCTCGTCGGGCTCATAACCCGAAGGTCGTCAGTTCAAGTCTGACTCCCGCAACCAATTTTTACAAACTTAAGATAGGATTACAGAAAAAGGCGTTGCTATGGCTACATCTTATCTCCCCAAGAATGACACATCTACTGACTTCAAAATCAACAGCAAAGAAGTTTTGTATTCATCTGGTAGCAATGACGAATGTTACACCCCCGCATATGCCGTTGAACCAATTCTTGAATTTTTACCACAAAATGCTATTGTATGGTGTCCTTTTGATACCAAAGAGAGCCAGTTTGTCAAATTAATTTCGAAAACAAACAAAGTCATTCATAGCCATATTAGTGAAGGAAAAGATTTTTTTCATTATGAGCCAAAAAAATGGGATATTATGATCTCAAACCCTCCTTTTACAGATAAAAGAAAGACTTTTGAGAGAGCTTTAAGTTTTGGAAAACCTTTCGCACTCATTATGAGCAATACATGGCTTAATGATAGCGCACCAAAACAGCTGTTTGAAGAGAAAGACTTACAATTGTTGATGTTTGATAAACGCATGCGTTTTATTCTTGCAAATGGCAAAGAAAATAGTAAAATCACGTTTTCAAGTAGTTATTTTTGCTGGAACTTCTTACCCAAACAAATCGTCATGCGAAAACTCAAAATTATAAAATAATGGCTACGTATAACACACTTTCAACAAATCCTTTTAGAAAAAACTCTAAGGCATGGCAATTTTTGGAAATATGTGATTTAGACTACGTTACAGGCTTTTCCAATGTCATTTCAAGCGAAATTTTAGAACAGTATGGACTCAAAACTACCAATGGTGGCGATTGGTGTAGAAGTGATGGCCCTTTAGGAAAGTATTTTAATATCAGTAGACCTCTGCTTAAAGGGCGTATCGCTTCTATTCAACTTATGGGTTACAAAAAAAATTCTTTCTCAAACAAAATCAACACCACAATAAGAGACTTTTACAAGCATCAAGATTGCCGCGTTTTGTGCATTGGCGGTGACTTCATAGAAATTGACCATAAAGATGGTAGAAAAGATGATTTTGGTATGCCAAACGAACAAACTATTGAAGATTTTCAGCCTATGCATCGAAATGCAAATATCGCTAAAAGACAACACTGCAAAGTGTGTAAAGAGACCAATATCCGCTTTAATGCAACTTTATTAGGATACAGCGTTTCGCAATGGATTGGTACAAAAGAGTACAATGGTAGCTGTATAGGATGTTTTTGGTATGACCCTGCTGAGTTTAACGCTCAAATATCCCAAAGCTATCATAAAACACGATAATATTACAACCTCGTCGCAACCATAATCATTTTTTTACACATTCAGTCATCTCTCTTGACATTATTACTAATTAGTAGTATTATTTCGCCAGGAGAACACAATGAAGATAAAAACTGATAAAACATATGGTGATTTTGCTGATAGTGCCATGCGAACATGGATACAAATTTTTCGTGCGTTTAATAAAATACGTGCTAAAGAAACATTATATATCCAATCGTTTGGTTTAACAATCAACCAATTTCAAGTTTTGGAAGTACTTTACCATCGTGGAGATCTTAATGTTGGTGCCATAACAAAACTGACAATGAGTACTCCTGGCAACATAACGGTTGTCATCAAAAATCTAAAAAGAGATGGTTATATCGTTTCCATCCCTGATGAACACGATAAAAGAGCCTCGATTCTCTCTATCACACCCAAAGGTAAAGAGGTTATCGAACAGTTGTTTCCTGGCCACGCCAAAAATTTTGAATCCTATTTTAAAATGTTTGACGAAAACGAAATGGAAACCTTATATACCTTAGCCCGAAAGTTACATAAGTCACAGTAGCTTTTTTTTGGCAAGATATTACTAATTAGTACAATAAAAAGGAATAAAAATGCGATTTTCTACAATAGGATTGGCTTCAATTTTAGCCGCGGCAGCTCTTCATGCAGGCGTTTATACCGTCGATACAACCCATTCAAATGTTGGGTTCAAAGTTAAACATGTCATGATTTCTAACGTAACAGGTAAATTCGATAAATTTAGTGGCACATTAGAATATGATGAGAAAACAAAAACCTTAAAAAGCCTAACAGGGTTAATTGACGTAGCTTCCATCAATACCTCAAAAGCGGAGCGAGACACGCATCTTAAATCAGCCGATCTTTTTGATGTCGCAAAATACACGGAAATCAAATTTGCTCTTACAAAAGCAGATAAAGATTATGCTTATGGCAAACTAAGTATTCACGGAATTACTAAAGATATCAAATTGGCGCTTGAAGACAATGGTATTGCGATTGATCCATGGGGGAATCAGCGTGTAGGACTGGTATTAAAAGGCACGATAAATCGTAAAGATTTTGGTATCACATGGAATAAGGCTCTTGAGACAGGTGGTGTTATGGTCGGAGAAGATGTCAAAATCGAAGTGGAATTAGAAGGAATATTAAATAAATAACCTTCATAAAGATGCCTTAACACATAAGGCATCTTCAATACAAAGGATAAGCAATGTTACAAAAAATTTCCTATGATAGCCTATTTTTAGCCCAACATGGCTGGCTTACGAGTAGGTTTCATTTCTCTTTTGCGCAATACCATAACCCAAACAATATGCATTTTGGTGTCTTGCGAGTTTTGAATGACGATACGATTCTTCCACAAACAGGCTTTGATACCCATCCTCATCGTGATATGGAAATTGTCTCTTACATTATTAATGGAGAAATCACGCATAAAGACTCCATGGGGCATGACAAAGTACTCAAACGAGGTGAAGTGCAATACATGAGTGCGGGTACGGGAGTCTTTCATTCTGAGCACAACAAACATCAAACAGAAAATTTACGTTTATTGCAAATGTGGTTTTTGCCCTCCTCCTCCAATCTTTCCCCTGTTTATGGCGAGGAGCATTATACCTTTGAAGAGCGTCATAATAAACTCTTGCCTATAGTCTCTAGTTACCAAGGTCATGCGTCCATTAAAATTCATCAAGATGTTAACTTGTATGTTACAGAATTAGATAAAGACTTGGAAATAAACTTTACATTGACAAAGAATCGACAAGTGTATTGTGTGCAAATTGAAGGCTCTGCTAGCTTTAATGAGATCACGTTATCCCATGGAGATGCTATGCAAGTCACCCATGAACCCCAAATAAATATTAAAGCTTTAGAGAACGCACATATATTACTCATCGAAATGGCCGAATAGTGCAAATATTAACTTTATATTTAAATG
>JAQUVE010000048.1 GCA_028693565.1 Sulfurospirillaceae bacterium
ACCATTAAAATTGACATCCGCAACGGCTTTGGTCAATACATCTAAAGAAATATCTAAAATAACAGCACCTATAAATACTTTATCTTTAAAAATTGGTGCCATAACGGAAACAACAAGCTTTTTGGTTGTTGCGTCAATATAAGCATCTGTCACACCAGCCTTACCAGAAGCTTTAACTGTTTTATACCAGCCACGTACTCTTGGGTCATACCCTTCGGGTAGCTTTGCGCCAGAGCCGGTCATTGCACTACCGTCTTCTAGCCCAACCGTTGTATCAAATCCACCTAAAGTGAGTGTCGTTTCTTGCAAAATGGCTCGAATTTGATTGGAATCTATGATTTCTATATCAGTTAAAGAGCGTGCAGTACTTTGCATAACATTTTTCTTATTGAGTGCCCACATATCAATATAATCTGTTAATGCATTGGATGCTAGTACTAAACTTTTTTCTACTTGTGCAACACTATTTTTCTTGGTATCAAGGTAGCTAAAAAGACCAAAGGTAGTAAGGCTGAGAAACATTAGGATTGAAATTGTTAATGTAATTTTTGTTTTAAATTGCATTGGCTTCCTCCATATATAGCATGAATGTTTAATTGTAACATAAATAATTTACTGTTGTATTACAATAGTGTAATATTTTTAATCAGTCTTTTAGAAGTTGCCGTAAAGAAACAACAAGCAAGATTTGGTTACAATGACGCTTAAAACACCATTTTTAGAGGATCATTTATGTTACTTTTAACACCAGGACCAACACCCGTTCCTGAGGCGGTTCGTATGGCTATGAGCACACCTACAATTCATCACAGAACTCCTGAATTTGAAGCCATTTTTGGGCAAGCTAGAGGTTATTTGAAAAAACTTTTTGATATGGAAGAAGTGTTAATGCTAGCTTCAAGTGGTACAGGTGCTATGGAAGCGTGTGTTCTTCATCTGTGCCAAAGTAAAGCACTTGTCGTTAATTCTGGTAAATTTGGTGAGCGTTTTGGTAAAATTTGTGCTGCGTACAATAAGCCATTTATTGAAATAAAAAATGAGTGGAATACACCTGTCAGTGTTGAAGCCGTAGTAGAATTAATTAAAAATGATCCAAGCATTGATGCTATTTGTATGCAAGTATGTGAAAGTGCGGGTGGGCTTCGCCATCCACTTGAAGCGATTGCCAAAGCGGTAA
Organism: Sulfurospirillaceae bacterium; assembly: GCA_028693565.1. Classification (GTDB taxonomy): domain Bacteria; phylum Campylobacterota; class Campylobacteria; order Campylobacterales; family Sulfurospirillaceae; genus Sulfurospirillum. Next base: position 1,178 of record JAQUVE010000048.1, read on the forward strand.
AAGCGATTCGTCCACAGGTGATGATTATTGCGGATGGTATTACGGCTGTGGGTGTTGAAAAAGTGGATACAACGCATATTGACGCACTGATTTCAGGAAGCCAAAAAGCCTTGATGTTACCTCCAGGACTTGCTTTTATAGGATTAAATGCTAAGGCACTTGAAATGATAGAAGAAGGTGGTGCTGGGTATTATTTTAACCTTAAAACAGAACTTAAAAACCAACGCAAAAACACCACCGCATGGACAGCAACAACGACATTGATTATTGGGTTAAATGCGATGTTTGAATTGATTGATGCTGAGGGTGGTTTGGAAAAACTTTACGCAGATACTGCTAAACGTGCCCATGCGACGAATGAAGCTTTAAAAGCATTAGGACTTCACATTTATCCCAAAGTACCTGCACCTGCTATGAGTGCAGTTTTACATGAAGATGCAAGTAAAATTCGTAAAATTCTTAAAAATAAATACGGTGTTAATATGGCAGGTGGACAAGATCATATCAAAGAGACACTTTTTAGAATTAACCATATGGGGTTAGTCAATGTTTATGAAACAGCGTGGAGTCTCAATGCAATTGAAATGGCTTTGAGTGAATTAGGAATACGTCACTTTGATGGTACAGCGAATCGGGTATTTACCCAAGAATTTTATAAGTAGGTTGAGCAATGATTTATGAGCACGAAATACCCACAGGGAGTAAGCTCTACTTTGGAGAGAGTGCAAAACTTAAACGAGAACTCGAAAAAGTGTCGAGTTCCCTTTTACATACGGCTGGCTTTGAAGAGATAGTGACGCCTTTTTTTTCCTATCACCAACATACAAGTATTGATGCGAAAGAGTTGATACGTTTTTCAGATGAAGAAAATCATATCGTCTCCTTGCGCGCTGATAGTACGATGGATGTGGTGCGTTTGATCACCAAAAGAGTAGGAAGAAGTACCAATAACAACAAATGGTTTTATATTCAACCAGTCTTTAAATACCCCAGTCATGAAGTGCATCAAATTGGTGCAGAGTTGATTGGAGAGGATAATCTCGCACTGAGTATTCAAATGTCATTGGCTATTTTTGAACAGTTTCAGTTGCAACCATTATTGCATGTGAGTAATATCAATATCCCCAAAATGCTCTCAACGATGCTCAATATTGATTTAAAGGTATTCGAAAAAGGAGAAGTTCAAAAGCTTTTGGCATTGGACATCCCTTGGTTGACAAAGTTGACCTATTTACAAACACATGAAGAGATTGATGAAATATTAGAGTTAGTGCCAAGTGAATTAAAAGTAGAGCTTCTGCGTATGAAAGCATTGTGTGAGACCATTAATTATACACATGTTGTTTTTTCACCATTGTACTATGTCAAAATGAGGTATTATAATGCGTTATTTTTTCGCTTTATAAAAGAGAATTTTACATTAGGCGTAGGTGGAAGTTATGATTGTGATGGGATAGAGTCCAGTGGTTTTGGACTTTATACGGATAATTTGATAGAAATATTAATAAAGAGAATAGGATAAGTTTATGAAAGCAGATATGATTGTTGGGATTCAATGGGGTGATGAAGGAAAAGGTAAAATTGTTGATTTAATGGCACAAAACTATGATGTCGTGTGTCGTTACCAAGGTGGTCACAATGCAGGTCATACGATTTGGGTCGACGGCGTGCGTTATGCTTTGCATCTTATTCCCTCGGGCGTACTTAATCCTAAAGCTATAAATATTATTGGTAATGGTGTCGTAGTCTCTGCTGAAGCGCTAATTGAAGAGATGAAACAATTTGAGGGACTACTTGGAAGATTGTTTGTGAGTGATAAGGCACATATGATTTTGAAGCATCACATTTTAATTGACCAAGCGAAAGAAAAATTACGTGGAGAAAAAGCTATTGGCACAACGGGCCGTGGCATTGGGCCAAGCTATGGCAGTAAGATTGAACGAAGTGGACATCGTTTAGGGGAGCTTCGAGACACCGCTAAGTTAGCGACGAGCTTAATAGAATTTTATACTGAAAATAGAGCACTTTTTCAAGCCTTAGATATCGTGACACCAGATTTTTCTGCCCTTAAAGATGAACTGGATGGTTACGCTGAAATACTTTTACCTTATCTTGCTGATACAACACAAATGGTATGGAAGTTTTTAGATGAAAAAAAACGTGTTTTACTAGAAGGTGCGCAAGGAACACTGTTAGATATTGATCATGGAACATATCCTTATGTAACAAGTTCTAATACGATTAGTGCAGGAGCATGTGTAGGTTTAGGTCTTAGTCCCAAAGACATTGGCAAGGTAACGGGTATTGTAAAAGCCTATTGTACGCGTGTTGGAAATGGACCATTTCCAACAGAAGATTTTGGTGATGAAGGGCAAATGCTTCGTGAAAAGGGAAAAGAGTATGGTACATCCACGGGAAGGCCAAGACGTTGTGGTTGGTTTGATGCTGTCGCATGCCGTTATGCAAGCCGTATTAATGGATGTGATGATTTGGCCATTATGAAACTTGATGTTCTTGATGGATTAGAAACAATCAAAGTGTGTGTAGCGTATGAAATTAATGGCCAAAGAGTTGAAACATTGCCTGAAGATTTAAATAATGTAACTCCAATTTATGAAGAGATGGCAGGGTGGGAGAGTGTTGTTGGATGTCGATCTTATGATGCTTTACCACAGAGTGCTAAAGCATATCTCAAGCGATTAGAAGAGATTACAGAGACTAAAATAGGTCTTATTTCGACCAGCCCTGATAGAAATGATACAATTATTTTGTAAGGCTATTTGCAAGGTGTAATATAGTGAAAAGTAAATTCTCTAAAATAGCAAAAGTGCGAAAGCAAAAAAGAGATGCCATTGAGAGAGAATTGATAAAAAGTCAAAATAAGGAGAAGCTATTACGTCATAAAATAGCTTCTTTATATGAAGAAATTATAGCAATACAAACACCTCAAAATGGTACAGTTTCGTTGCTTGCACTCATGAATGAGCACAAAAGAATTTTAAATCGCGATAAAAAAGAGCAAGAAAATGCCTTACGTATTGCAGAAGAAACTAGCCAAAAATTGCAAAGTGATTATCAAAAAGCGCACGTAGAATTTGAGAAGATTCATTATTTAGAAGAACAAGAGATTTTGGCATTTATGAATAAAATCAAAAAGCAAGAGCAACTTGATTTGGATGAGATATCAACTATGTTATTTGCAAATGATATGCATAAAAAAGGTGAGTGATGAAGAATATGGCATTGTTGTTATGTTTAAGCATTTTTATGTATGCTGAAACGATTGATTGTACGCAAGTATTTGAAGCACGTAAAACAGAATTATTAAGTGAAGTTGAAAAAATAGATGAAGCGAGACAGTCATTTGAGGCGCTTCAAGCAGCGACAAATGCTTTATTTGATAAGCAAAAAGAAGCTCTTAAAACAAAAGAGAATGCTATAGAAAAAACAAAACAAGCAATTGATGAAAAAGAAAAAAAGATAGCTTCAATGCTTGAGGAAAATAAAAAACTTTTAGAGCTTATTGATTCAAAAAAGAATGGTAAAATTGATGATACATACATTAAAATGAAAGATGCTTCCGCAGCAGCTATTTTAGAAAAGCTTCCTTTACATGAAGCTGCAGCGATTATATTTGCACTCCCTGCTAAAAAAATATCCCAAATATTTGCTAAAATGGATGCTCAAAAGGCATCTGAAATTACACAACGATTACGCAAAGGTCCACCTTTTATCGAATTAAATCAGAACAAATAAGTCACAGCTACTTTTCTAAACAGATATTTACCTTTGATTGGATACAATGCTAAAAATTCCGAAGTAAGGTTTATTGATGAAAATCAGACTCCCTCATGCCCCATATATTGCCAATAAGATAGCGATTGACATTTTTAATTGTGGATTTGTCACAATGCAAAAGGGCTTAGAGCCTGTTGTAAAAGTTGCAGAAGATCTAATCATCGCTGATATTAAGAAAGAGACGGCACTTGAAGAGAGAGTGTCCGAAATCTTGGAACAAAATGAAGATGAAATGGAGTTCCAGCGCGTTGATAGACGTAGTATGTTTTGGCTTATTAAGAAAAAGCTTGCCAAAGAATATGGTGTTATTTTGTCCTATGAAGATAGATATAATAATCTCTCTCATGAGATATTAGAAACGTGTTGGAAAAATAATCTCATTGAATATAATGTCACTGAAAATCGCATTAAAAATGTTGTTTATGCTTCGATAGAGCATTATATTGACTCTTATCAAGAAATTGAAGATGTAGTTGCAGAAAATATTTCGCACTATAAAAGAAAGTTAGTGCCAGGCTCTGAGGAGTACGATTTAATTTTTGAAAAACTCTATGAAGAAGAGCTTAAACGAAGAGGAATGTTATCATGAGTATCGTGTTAAAACCTGTATGGATTTATCTTGAAAATGATATTTTCTTAGAAGCAAAAAGTTTTGGTTGTGATGGAACTAAAACAGGTGAAATTGTTTTTAATACCTCTATGAGTGGGTATCAAGAGATCATGAGTGATCCTAGTTATGCGGGTCAATTTGTCGTGTTTACAATGCCTGAAATTGGTATTGTTGGAACCAATGATAATGATATGGAAAGTTATGGTATTCACGCTTCAGGTATGTTTGTTCGAAGCTTAAATCAAACACCCTCTAACTTTAGATCAACCCATTCGCTTCCAGCGTTTTTAAAGAAAAATGACAGTATAGGTATTTGTGATATTGATACCCGCTATTTAACAAAAATGATTCGTGACACGGGTCCTCAAATGATGATTGCTTCAACCGAAGTGAGTGACAAAGAGAAACTAAAAGCTATGCTTAAAGCAAGTCCTCGTATTGAAGAGGTCAATTATATTGAAAAAGTCAGTACCCCTAAGCCGTACTTACATACTAATGGTGTTTGGAATGCTGAGGCACAAGCGTATAACTCTACACCAAAGCGAATAAGTAAAAAAATTCTCGCAGTTGATTTGGGAATTAAACGCAATATTCTTAACGAGCTATGCGAAGTGGGACTCGATGTTGAAGTTATTCCTCAAGATTTTAGTGCCGATGAGGTTATTTTACGTTTTGAAAAAGGTGAAATTCAAGGAGTTTTTTTATCTAATGGTCCTGGGGATCCACTTGTTTTAAAAGATATTGCAGCACAAATTACTAAATTGATTGAAGCTAGAATTCCTATTTTTGGCATCTGCTTAGGGCATCAATTGCTTTCTATCGCCCATGGGTATCCAACCTATAAGCTTAAATTTGGTCAACACGGTGGTAATCATCCTGTTAAAAATATGAAAAGCAATATTGTCGAAATCACAACGCAAAATCATAATTACAATGTGCCTGATAGCATTTGTAAAATTGCTAAAGTCACCCATGTCAATCTTTTTGACAATACCATTGAGGGCTTAGAATATAATGATGAACCTATCTTTTCTGTTCAACATCATCCTGAAGCTAGTTCTGGTCCACAAGAGAGTCGGTATATTTTTCAAGAATTTGCCAAAAGACTTTAATAAAGCAGGGGAGTACCATTAATACTATCGACTTGACAGCAATTATTAGTGTTGCTCTTTTGGGAAGTGTAGGCCACTGTATAGGTATGTGCGGAGGTTTTGTTATGGCCTATAGTAGTGCAAAAATTGATGTATCGACTTCAAAAACACGCCAATTTATTAGCCATGTGATGTATAATCTAGGTCGTGTCAGTGCTTATGTTTTTTTAGGTATGTTTTTTGGTAGTCTTGGTAGTGTTTTTTTCTTTTCTTCTCAATCAAGTGGCTATTTTTATTTTGTTATAGGTCTTGTTATGGTTCTAATGGGACTATCTATGTGGGGGAAACTCAAATTTTTAACGTCTCTTGAGTCATCCATTGCTTTTAATAGCACGGTCAAAAAACTCTTTTCACGTTTGATTCATTCAAAGTCTTTTTGGAGTTTTTATGGGCTTGGGGTTTTGAATGGGTTTTTACCGTGTGGTCTTGTCTATTTTTTCCTAGCCTCAGCAACAGCAACCGGTTCTTGGTTTTGGGGTGGTGTAACAATGGCAATCTTTGGTCTTTCAACCATGCCCTCTTTAATCGGCATTGGCTTTATCATAGGATTTTTAAAGGGAAGTGGTTTTCGTGAAATTATGATTAAATTTGCCTCCTTTGTCATTATAGGGTATGGACTCTATATGGCTTATCTTGGATATAGTGCAGCTATTATATGAAATTAGAGCAATACCAAACAGCTGTTGAAAGTAGCAATATTATCTCTAAAACAGATATTAATGGCATTATCACTTTTGTAAACGATGAATTTTGTAAAATTTCAGGGTATAGCAAAGAAGAATTAATAGGTCAGAACCATAATATAGTAAGACATCCTGATGTTTCTGCTTCGGTTTTTAAACAGATGTGGCAAACAATTCTTCAAAAACAAACATACAAATCAACTGTAAAGAATCGTGCCAAAGATGGAAGTACCTTTTACGTCAATACAACCGTTTTTCCTATTTTAGGTGAAAATGGAGAAATTGAAGAGTTTATTGCTATTCGTTATGATGTAACAGAAAGTATCAGGTTGCATGTTGCTTTATTGGAAAAAGAGCAGGAATTAGAGCAACTGAATGCAACACTTGAACAAAGAGTTAAGGAGCAAACGAAAGAGCTCTTAATGTTAAATCAAACACTTGAAGAGCGCATTATGCAAGAAGTAGAGAAAAATAGAGAAAAAGATCGATTTTTATTTCAACAATCTCGTTTAGCTTCCATGGGTGAAATGATCGCCAATATCGCGCATCAATGGAGACAGCCTCTTTCAGAACTCAATATCACACTTTATAAAATGAATAAACTCCACCATAAAGATAAAGATAAGCAAGATCTCTTATTTGAAGATAGCTATAGTCATGCTAAAAAAATTATTGCTAAGATGTCAGAAACAATTGAAGATTTTCGTAATTTTTTTAATCCAAGCCGTGAAAGTGAGCTTTTTAAACTCAGCAAGGTTGCTCAAGAAGCCATAGATATTATGCGAGGCACTATTGAAAAAAATGAAGTTGAGATTAAGCTTGAAATTAAACACGATGCTGAAATTCTTGGCTATTTGAATGAGTTTTCACAAGTCCTTATCAATTTAATCAATAATGCGATTGATGCATTTTGTAATAAAAAGATAAAAAATAGATTAATTTATATCGAAATTGACACATCTGAGCAGAGAGATGCTATAATTAAAGTTAGTGATAATGCTGGTGGGATTGATGAAATGATTATTGATAAAATTTTCGAGCCTTATTTTAGTACAAAACATGCAAGCGCTGGGACAGGGCTTGGTTTGTATATGAGCGAGATGATTGTTAAAAATAGCATGATGGGAACCATATCAGTTAAAAATACTAATGATGGAGTTTGTTTTATGATGCGTATGCCACTAAGTAATGGTGAAGGGAAAGAACATGGATCAATTAGCTAAACTATCAGTGCTTTTTGTTGAAGATGAACTAGATTTGCGCAATGCTCTAGAGAGCGCTATTGGCGATGAGTTTGGTAAGTTCATTGTTGCACGTGATGGTGAAGATGGGCTTAAAAAGTTTAAAAAATACAAACCTGATATTGTCATTACAGATATTATGATGCCCGTGTCTGATGGTCTAGAAATGGCGAAAGAAATAAAGCATATTTCCAAACAAACACCAATTGTCGTACTGAGCGCTTTTAGTGAAAAAGAGAGGCTTTTAAAAGCAATTGATGTTGGCATTGATAAATACCTTATCAAACCTATAGATCCCGATGAGTTATTACGTACGTTACGACTTCTTGCAAGAGAGCTTTTTGAGCAAAATGATGTGATAGATTTAGGGTATGGTTACCAATTTGATAAAAATAGACGCGTGCTTGTAAAGGCAGGAAAGACGATATTTTTGACAAAAAAAGAGTTACTTTTTATTACTATTTTGGTGAAAAACCTCGGTGTTTTTGTTTTGCATGAAGAAATCAAAAAATATGTTTGGACAAATAAAAAAGTAACAGACTCAGCCATTCGAACTTTTATCAAGCGTGTAAGAGAAAAAACTGATAAAGAGTTTATCAAAAACATCCCTGGTCTTGGTTATAAAATTAAGACAGAAGAGAAATAAACTGCGATATATAAAGGCTTTTGGATAAAGAGCCTTTATAAAAAATGAAAATATTAATATATTCTTAACTTTTTTTATTTAACACAAATTTAATCTTCTTAAGCTTCATTGTAGATAAGCTTCACTATAATTTCAACATTATGTGATATTTTTGTGACATAAAAACACAAGCAGGAGGAATTGATGCAGGAAAAAAATGCATTGAACTATGACTATACAGTAGCCAAATGTTTCACGTACGCAACGATTCTATTTGGAATCATTGGTATGTTGATAGGTGTGGTAATCGCCTATCAGATGGCTTTCCCACAGTTGAATTACTTAGCTGGTGAATATGGTACTTACAGTCGTTTAAGACCACTTCACACATCTGGTGTAATTTTCGGATTTTTGTTAAGCGGAATTTTCGCTACTTGGTACTATGTTGGGCAAAGAGTACTTAAAGTGTCCATGGCAGAGTCAAAGTTTTTAATGGTCATTGGCAAACTTCACTTTTGGGTTTATATGATTGTTATTCTTACGGCTGTCGTAACTCTTTTTATGGGTATTTCTACTTCTAAAGAATACGCGGAATTAGAGTGGCCATTAGACATTGCTGTTGTTGTATTATGGGTACTATGGGGTATTAGTATTTTTGGTCTAGTGGGTATTAGACGTGAAAAAACACTTTATATCTCTATGTGGTACTACATTGCAACCTTTTTAGGTGTTGCTATGCTTTGGATTTTCAATAATATGGAAGTTCCAACATTCTTAGTTGCTGGAATGGGTAAATGGTACCATTCAGTTTCAATGTATGCAGGTACTAACGATGCGATGGTTCAATGGTGGTATGGACATAATGCGGTTGCATTTGTCTTCACAGTGCCTATCATTGCAATGATTTATTATTTCTTGCCAAAAGAATCTGGTCAACCAGTGTTTTCTTATAAATTATCACTTCTTTCTTTCTGGGGATTGATGTTTGTTTACCTTTGGGCAGGTGGACACCACTTGTTGTTCTCAACTGTTCCTGACTGGGTTCAAACAATGGGATCAATTTTCTCTGTTATTTTAATTCTCCCATCATGGGGTAGTGCGATTAATATGCTTTTAACAATGAAAGGACAATGGGGACAACTTAAAGAAAATCCATTAGTCAAATTTATGGTTTTAGCATCAACATTCTATATGCTTAGTACACTTGAAGGTCCAATCCAAGCGATCAAATCTGTTAATGCGCTTGCGCACTTTACAGACTGGATTCCAGGTCACGTCCATGATGGTACTTTAGGCTGGGTAGGCTTTATGACAATGGCAGCTTTATATCATATGGCGCCACGTATGTATAAACGTGAACTTTACAGCAAAAAATTGATGGATTCACAATTTTGGTTGCAAACAACAGGTATCGTAATGTATTTCTCAAGTATGTGGATTGCTGGAATTACACAAGGTATGATGTGGAGAGCAACAGACCAATTCGGTAACTTGGCATATTCATTTATTGATACAGTAACCGTACTTATTCCATACTATGCACTTCGTGCAACAGGTGGTCTATTGTATCTAATTGGTTTCTTCATGTTTACTTATAATATGTACAAAACGATGACTGCAAGTAAAGCAATTGCGAGCGAGCCTCAAAATGCTTCACCTATGGCAGCGTAAAAGGAGGGCAGGAAAATGTTTCATTGGTTAGAAAGAAACCCATTCTTTTTTGCGGTAGGTGTATTTTTAGTAGTTGCATATGCGGGTGTTGTTACAATACTCCCTGATTTTATGGAAAGTGCTCGTCCAGTAGCTGGAACTAAACCGTATACGGTACTTGAGCTTGCTGGAAGACAAATTTATATCAAAGATAGTTGTAATGCGTGTCATTCACAATTAGTACGTCCCTTTAAATCTGAAACAGATCGATACGGTATGTACTCTTTAAGTGGTGAATATGCCTATGATAGACCATTTCTTTGGGGTTCTAAACGAACAGGTCCTGATTTAATGCGTGTAGGAAACTATAGAACTTCCGATTGGCATGAATATCATATGGCGAAACCAACAGATGTTGTTCCAGGTTCTATTATGCCAGCATACAAACATATGTTTAGCAACAATGCAGATATTGAAACTGCGTATGCTGAAGCATACACTGTAAAAACTGTATTTAATGTCCCTTATGATAAGCCTGATATGCCTAAGCTTGGTACTTTTGATCAGGCTAAGAAAGAGGCTTTTGATGCAGCTGCAGTGATTGTTGCTGATATGAAAAGCACAGAAGTCAAAGAGGCATTTAAAAGAGGCGAGATAAAAGAGATTGTAGCTCTTATCGCTTACTTGAATAGCTTAAAATAAGGTGTCAGCGGTGAGTATGGAAACAATCAGAGAGCTTCAAGCGTATGGTTATATATTTTTTACAGTTTTTTTGGCGGTGATTTTATATGCGTATATTTATCATCTCTATCGTGCTGAAAAAGTGGGCACAAGAAACTATGAGAAGTATGCTGATATGGCTTTACGTGATAATATTGATGATGTTCCTGTTGAAGCAGTACCACCTGTAAACAAAGAGAAAGAATAAAGAGGAGCAATATATGAATTGGCTGAATGACAATGTAAACGTATTAGCATTGCTTGGTGCCGCAGCAATTTTAATTCTCAGTGTTGGTGTTTCTTTGAAGTATATCAATCAGATGAAAACCGATAAGAGTAGCGGAGAATTAGCAAATGATAATTGGGATGGTATTGGTGAATATAAAAACCCACTACCTATAGGTTGGGCACTTTCATTTTTAGGAACAATAATTTGGGGTTTATGGTATTTCCTTGTGGGTTATCCCTTGAATTCATATTCTCAGATTGGTGAATATAATGAAGAAGTAAATAGTTATAATACACGCTTTGAGAGTAAATTCTCTAATCCTGATAACGCAACACTTATGGGCATGGGTGAAGGTGTTTTCTTAGTACAATGTGCTCCATGTCATGGAGTTACTGGTGATGGAATGAATGGTAAAGCTGCCAATCTTTCTAAATGGGGAAATGAAGACGCTGCTGTTGCAACGATCTTAAAAGGCGCAAAAGGTTCTGGATATCCATTGATTGAAATGCCAGCTGGACTTTTAGATGCAAATGGGGCAAAAGCGGTTGTTGCCTATATGTTTAAAGAAGTTTCTGGTGTTAAAAATACAAAACATCCTGAGTTGGTTGAAGCAGGTCGTGAACTTTGGGCAACTTGTGCATCGTGCCATGGTGAAGATGGCAAAGGAATGGGCGGTAGTGCTCCAGACCTTAGCGCATATGGAACGGCTAAATTTGTTGTTAATGTCCTTGGAACAGGTAAAAAAGGTTTTATCGGTAATATGCCACAATTCAACGATGGACGTTTGACTAATGTACAAAAACTTGCTGTTGGCACTTATGTCAACTCTTTAGCAAAATAAAGGACGAGTCAATGGAAAATACAAATAGAAGCGTATTTGGGCTTCATGGCATTGCTGGTATGCTAATCGCAGTCGTATTACTTCTTTCAATTGTAGGTGCATTAACATTTTTAGGACTTAAAGCGCAACAAGCCGTTGCTGATAAGCCTTATAAAATTACTGATCCTCAAGCGTTGAAAATGAGAGATACAGCTAACGCGAAGCAAAAAGCTTTAGCGAATTAAGGGGCTGATATTATGGAAAAAATCATTACGGTTGGTTTAATAATTATCGGGTTAGTAAGTGTATGGGCTGTTGTAACAGCCAATCACTTGTTTATTGGCTAATGAAAAATCATTTCAATCTAAAGGTAAAAGGGCTTAGGCTCTTTTACCTTTTTTTAATGCTTCCAATAAGCATTATGGCTAAAGAATTTGTCATCAATGACAATGTGATAGAAGAGAGAACTGCTCAGAAAATAGAAGAAATGGGTCAAGAACTTTTTTCAAAAAGTGGTGTTCGTGTTTATCTGATTGCCAAGCAAAATGGCGGTGGAGAAAATATTATCGCTTTTGAAAAAGAGTTTTCAAAAACACTTCAAACACCTTATGCGCTTTTAACATTTTTTTTACAAGATCAAAAAGTAGATATTTATTATTCCGCTGGCCTTGAAAAAGAGTTTGATAAAGAAGCAATGCTTTCACCTCTCCCTTGGCAAGGGACGATTATTCCTCTTTTGACAGAAAAAAAGAAAGAAGTGAGTGCCAGTGCCGCACTGTTAAATGGCTATGCAGATTTAGTCGAACAAATTGCAGCAAGCAGAAAAATAACACTCCAAAGTGCTATTGGAAGTTCTAATAAGACAACCTTGATGGTTATTAAAATAGGCGTCTATGGTTTTGTGCTCGTGTTATTATTGATTGTATTATACAGAAGGATAAAAAAACGTGACTAAGAAAAAAGTAGAACGAAATTATTGGCCACACGCTGTTATAGGAATGATTTTATCAGTTGTTGTAGCGGGTGCATATACGATTAATCTTGCTATTAAAAATCCTGTTGAAATGGATACTTACTATATGGAAAAGTATCAAAAAGTGGATCAGAATATCAATGAAATTTTGGCACTTCAAGCAAAATTTGATGCAAAATTTGATGTGCACTATTCTACTAAGACATTTGTTTTAGGCAAAAATAGTATTTCAATTAATGTCACAGACAAAAATGGGAATGCTGTTGAAAATGCAGCAGTGACGCTATTGTTAAGCCGACCGGAAACGAATAAAAATAATCTTGAAATGAAACCTTCTCAAGCAGCTCATGGAAGTTATACTTTTGATGCTCTCGAAATCGCAAAGCCTGGTCGTTGGCAGATATTAACAAAAATTATTGTAGGTGAGTTCCAAGGTTATCAAAAATATGAAGTCTACGCAGCACAAGAATAAGCTTTTTGAATTAAAGGATTAAAGTTTAGAACTTTAATCCTTTAAGAAGATTTTGTATAGGTGCTTTTTCTTTAGCTGTTTTATTGCCATCTGAAACACTTTCTCCTAGAAGACCTTTTAAAAGTGCTCCTGTATCCATTTTGATTTTTGGATTATCTGTTTTACCACTCAGTTTAGCTGTATAATTTTTGTCTCGTATTTGAATATCAATTTTACTAGCGATATCTTTCGTTGCTTGGTTGATCATGCCATTATCTGTTTTAATGTGTGTGTGTTGGCTAACCATATTCGCTTTAAAGTGAATAATCTCTTTAAGGATATTCGCATCAAAGACAATGGTATTGTAAATCTCATTAGTAATATCAAGGCCTGTCACTGCTAGCAATAATACACCTAATTGATTTTGTTTAAATCTACCATCATTTGAAGTAGCCTTGAGGGAACCTTTGTCATTTGTGAGATCATAGTCTATCGTGGCGGCAATGGTTGATGTAAAAAAATCTGGATACGTTAACATTGATAAAAGTTCGGAGAGTTGTGCATCATCTAATGCGGCTTTAAACATATTATTATCTAGTTTAAAGCTAAATTTTCCCCCAAACAACGACGAGATACCATCCATCATTAACGCCTCTTTTGATTGTTTGATATGCCCATCAAGGATAACTTTTCCTTGTAAATCACGTTGTGCAATATCTTTTAACTTTGATAAATCCGAGATATTGACATGATACTCGGAAATAAGATCAAGCTTTTTGAGATCATACACAAAGTTTTTAAGACTGATATTGGCGATGGATGTATCCAATAATGAAGTTGCTTTGATCAGATGATCATCAATTATTGCATCAGTTTGCATACTATAGGTCAAACTTTGTGGTAATGTTTGATTAAAATCCTTATTGACAAGTGTTGTATTTACTCGCCCATTAGAAATATGCTGAGTTATGGTGCCTTTCAATGCTTTAAGACTATCCAGTTTAGCTTCAAGGGTTAAATCCCCTTGCGTATAGGAAGGTTTATTTAAAAAATTCATTAGAGCATCAAGCTTTAAATTCGTTATTGAGGCAATCAGCGAGTCATTGATGATATGCGCTTTAGTGTCACTTTCCATAATATCACTATTCAGTGTAGCATCATAACCTTTAGGTGAATAGTTGATTTCACCGTTCATGGATGCCTGACCTTTAAGTAGTACTTTTGTAAGTGGTTCAAGTTTGGAAAAATCATGTATCGTGATAGCATAGTCACTGTGAAACGTTTGAGAAGAGACATTATAAAGCATTTTTTGCATTTTGAGATTTGATAATGTGCTTAAGATATTGAGTGAAGATGTGATTGTTTGGCCTTTTAAAAGAGCGTGCATATTGGCTTGTGCTGTTGTGTTTTGAGGTAAATCTATACCCAATGTTTGGGTGAAAGCTTCTGTGTTAAGTGCCGTAGGATGCAGTTTAAAATCTACCAAGCCATCAACAGCTGATGGTGTTACATTTTTTAAATTCGCGTTAAGATCAATGAGCCCTTGTGCATAAAGCGGTTGCGAAAGAAGTGAGAGTAGCTCTTTGACTTCAACGTGTTCTAATGTTAATGTAGTATCTTTAAGAGACTTTTGATCTAATACGTTCGCATCAATTGCGATGGTGCCTTGAAGAGCTTTTCCGTTAGCGATGATATGAATAGTATTGATATCACCTTTAGCTGTTCCTTTAAGACTCATTTTAGAAGTAATGCTAATCGCATCAAATGCAATATTTTCAAGAGATGTATCAAAGGTGACATCAAAACTTTTCCCTAAAATATTATAGGTTCCATTGAGTTTCACAAAAGATGTTTTATCAATGGTTGCACTAAAGCTAAGATGACTTATACCAAGCGAAAAGGTATCGAGTGAAACAGGTTTTTGAGTTGCCTGAGCAATTTTTGATTCTAAGATAGGTTTCACAATAGCATTTCCCGCAGAGGTAAACAATAATCCAAATAGTGCGGCACTTAGAATTAGCACAAAGCTAACCGCATAAATTAAAAATTTTTTCATTGTACTATCCTTCATTCTCAATGTGCTTTTATTGTAACAAATTTTTTATAAGAATGTTGACAAAAAATAGACTTAATAGATACTTTACAAGGGATACGATAAAATTATTATAATAGGTAGGTGACATGTTAGAAGTATTTTCCACATCACGCGCAGTGCGTTCATTTTATGAAACTTTTTTAGAAGTAAATACGCTTTTGCCTAAGGCCATTACGATTGCTGAGTTAGAACAAAAGGCAGTTTTAGTACCAAATTTAGTCATGGTAGACGATGACAAGCGCATTCTTATCATGAAAGAAGCTTCAAATTTTGCACGTTTTGAGCTTTTGCATATAGAGCGAGATTTTTTTGTTTTTTTTAAAAATTCTCAGTATCTTTTTCGTTTTTTTGAAGAGCTTAGCCTTGAAAAAGTGACCATGGAAGAGCTCGTTGTAGCAGATACCTATCTTCATTATAGTGAGCACTTAGAAGTGCTTAAAACGCTACTTAAAACGTATAAACACCTATTAATGGAGCAAGGATTTTATGATAAAATTACGCTTCCTGAATGCTACAGTCTCAATGAAGGATATATTACTTCTTTAGGAAGTCTTCGTATTCATTTAGAAGGATTTTTAAACCGATTTGAAGTAGAGTTACTGACTCAGATAGCTCGCCTCATTCCTCTGCATATAACGTTGAGCCTCAATACCTATAATCAAAAGATGGTAGAACTATTAGCTGGTTTTCAAATTGAATTGGCTGTAGGGTATCGCTATGAGATCAACCTTAGTGAAGCGATTATCATTACTCAAGAGCCACTCCTAAAAGTCACGCAGCATCAAGAAGTTATGAGTGTTTCAAATCGAATAGCACAAATTGGCTATATTCACAATACCGTAGCGTGTTGGATTAGCGAAGGACTTACGCCAGAAGAAATTGTTGTGGTTTTACCTGATGAGAGTTTTGCATCGACACTTAAATTATTTGATACTAATCATAATTTTAATTTTGCTATGGGGTTTTCGCTCAAAGAAAGCTCTTTTTATCAACGTCTTAGTGCCCTTGAAAAACGTATGAAATATAATACAATTGAAGATAAATTACGCACAGAGCGTTTAGGTTTTACGGAAGAGTTTATTCTTTTATGTCAGGCATCATGGCGGCAGAAAATTGATATAGAGAATCTTTTTGCATTATTAGAGTGCGTAGGAGCACTGGATGCCCAAGAGATGCAAGAGAGTGTTTTTGCTGAAGCATTATTTTCTTTCCGTCATTTTTTAGAGACGATTGAGCCTTTGAGAATGGAGCATGTAATCAAGCTACTACTTAATCGTTTAAGTGTGGTAAGCAGAGATGATGTTAGAGGTGGAAAAATAACGGTTTTAGGCATACTTGAGACAAGAGGAGTCGGTTATAAAGGGGTTATTGTGGTGGATTTTAATGATGACTTTATTCCGAAACGAAGTCAAAAAGACCTCTTCCTCTCCTCAGCAGTAAGAGCTCATGCGCAGTTGCCAACTAAAAAAGATAGGGAAAATTTACAACGATACTACTATTATCAGCTTTTTTCAAAAGCTTCTTATGTATCCTTATGTTGTGTGATAAATGAGATGTCAATGCCTTCACGGTTTTTAGATGAGTTAGGCTATGGGGTCCCTAAAAAAGTCGATGAAAAACTTTTTTTTACGCATTTATGCGATGCTGTTATTCCTAAAGCACGGTATGAGTGCGCGCAGATTGATATGACTTATGATCTTCAAAGTTCTCCTCTTTCAGCCACGAAATTAAAATCTTTATTGATATGTCCAAGGCAATTTTATTTTCGTTATCTTGCTGGTATAAAAGAGGCGAAGATGCCAACCAGTCAAATTCAAGAGGTAGATGTAGGACGTGCTTTGCATAAAGCATTAGAACACGCTCTCAATGAGCAGTCATGCCGTGATGAAGCTTCTTTGTACCATAGTATTGAGCGTCTTTTAAAAGAGCAAAATGCTCATTCTGTTTGGAGTTATTTTAGTGATGTATGGATGCATCGGCTTTCTGGTTTTATCGCGCACGAAGTAGCGCGTTATCATGAAGGCTTTCGCATTGCTCATCAAGAAATATCGCTTAAAACGCCTTATGGTGGGTTTATCTTAGAAGGTCAAATCGATCGCATTGATATTAAGGATAATGGGCTTTATATTAT
>JAQUVE010000049.1 GCA_028693565.1 Sulfurospirillaceae bacterium
CTAATTTGATACGTATGCAATAATGAACTCTCTGCCATTCTACCAAGTAGCATACCAATAACAGCCCCTGGTACAGAACAGTCATAACGTCTAAAAAACCATCCAACAATAGCAAATACAAGCACCGTAATTGGTCCAGAAAGATTACCTGTTAAACCAAAAGCACCAAGGGTTGCTAAGGCTAAAACGGAAGGAATGAGGTAGTTCATTCGTATTTTAACAATTGAAGCTAAAACAGGTAAACTGAGTAGTCCTAACAGAATTAACAAGAACACTTGACCAAAATTAGCAAAAATGATGGCATAAACAACATCCATTTGTTCCCGTATAAATTGTGGGCCACCTGTGATGTTGTGCATTGAAAATGCCGCTAACATAACTGCGGTTGCACCGCCACCAGGAATCCCAAGTGCTAAGAGAGTCGCAAGAGAACCTGCTTCTGAGCTACTATTGGCTGATTCAGAAGCCACAACACCTTTGGGGTTTCCTTTACCATAACTTGATGGGTCTTTATCCCCACGTTTGGTTTCCATATAAGAAATTAAATTTGAGACAGAAGAGCCAATACCCGGAATCGCGCCAATAATAATACCAATCATACTTCCACGTATTAAAACAGCTGGATATCTAAATGCAGACCTAAACCCGCTCATGATTTTAGAGAGCCTTACGTGCCTGGAAGATTCATCTTCATGCAAATAGTCAGTTTTAACGAGTCTGAAAAGTTCAGATGCCGCAAACATTCCCATCATAGCGGGTACGACAGGAACACCATCCATTAAATATTCACTTCCCATAGCTCCTCGAAGTGTGCCTTCTTCGTTAAAACCAATAGTACCTAAAAGCAAACCAACAAAACCTGCAATGAGGCCTTTAAGCATATGATCACCTCGCAAACTAGCAATCAATGTAATACCCCAAAGGATGATAAAAAACATCTCTTGAGGTCCGATTTTAAGTACCATCGTTGAGAGTGGTTTGATAAGCATAAACAGTAAAAGATGGCCAAACAAAACGCCAAAAGTCGAAGCGGCAAGAGCAAGCCCTAAAGCTTCATTATGCTTTCCTTGTTTTGCCATAGGGTAACCATCAAAAGCTGTGGCTATGGCAGAGGATGTTCCTGGGATATTCATCAAAATAGCAGGAACACCGCCACCAAAAGAGCCACCCGTAAAAATAGCAGTCAAAAACAGCATGGCTTGCAAAAAGTCCATGTACATCGTGAGTGGCATAAAGATTGCCATCGCCATTGATATTTGAAGACCTGGCGTTGCTCCAAAAAGAAGCCCAATCAAAATACCAGGAATGGCAACAAGCCAGTATTGCGGTACAGAAAATAGCATGGTGATTGCACCAGATGCTGAACTAAAATCAATAAGATCTAAAGGGTTCATGATGGGTTTCCTTAATAATCAGTTGGGAAAAGCGACATAGGCATGGGGTACGGTAACATCTGTGAAAAGAAATAAGACATTATAAGACCAAACAAGACGCTGTAAAGGATAATCCACTGCCAACGTACTTCGCCATGCAAGCGTAAAAAAATAGCGATAAACAGTGTGGTTCCCACATCAAAGCCGATAAATTCTAAAGAGAGAATATAACCCGTGAAAATAACCATCACGGGGATAGAATCACGGATACTCTCCATCTGTTTTGTTGCAGCCTCTTTTTCACGCAAATTTCGTATAAATTCAGCCGCACAAAGACCTAAAGTCATAATCGCAATGGGTGCAATAAAAATAAGGTTTTCAGTGCTAGCGAGTTCTTTGTAAGCATCGTAAAAATACCACCCAATGAACAATGAAATTGCCATGAGCAACCCAAAATCCAACAGTTTATTAAGACTTAATCCCATCTCTTTTCCTTCTATTATTTTTTAAGTAAATAACCGTATTGTTTGTAGACTTCAAATGATTGGTTTAGTAGAGCATTGGCTTTTTCAGGGCCTGTCCAAACACCGCCTATTTGACTATCATTTAAGAGTTTTTGGGTCTCTTTGTTTTCAAGTGCTGCTTTAATGCCATCGACTAAGATTTTGTAACGATCTGGGTGTGCTTCTTTAAGACCTGCACGTACAGCAAAACCTCGCATTGCGCCACTAAACATAGGTATTTCAAAGCCTAACTCTTTTTTCAGTGCTTCATTGACCGTTGGAACATCCCATGAAGGAATACGTTCATCGTTAAAAATGGCCACAGGTGTTAAAAATTCGCTGATACTTTCACAGCCCTCAGCACTAATAGCGATGAAATCAACTTGTCCACCAGCAACCGCTGAGCGTGCGTCTCCACCACTGCTATAGGTTACTAAATTGACATTTTCTACTGGAACACCGTATTTTTCAAAGATAAGTTTTAACAGTAGATGCCCGCTCGAGCCTTGTACAACGGCTGCTTTGACTTTTTTAGGGTTTTCTTTAATATCTTTTAAAATAGCGCCTAAAGATTTATAACCTGTATCTTTATTGGCTGCAATCAAATCATAGTCAAACCATTGAATGTTCAAATAATCAAAATCGCTGATTTTATACTTAGCACCGCCCGTTAGAATAGTGTTCGCAAGGTAAGGAGCAAAGCCCGAAGAAAAGATAGTATAGCCATCATTGGGTTTAGACAAAACGTAATTTGCACCAATTTGCGATGAAGCACCTGGTTTATTGATGACTTGGATTTGGGCATTTAGAGCCTCTGAAAGAGACGATGTCATCGCTCGTGTCATCCTATCAGCACTACCGCCAATTCCAAAACCAACAACTAAGTTAATAGGCTTACTTGGATACTGCTCTTCTGCCATAACTGAAGTGCCCAAAAGAGTGCTGATAAGAGATGCAGCACCTACAATTTTAACGATACGTTGTAACACGCTATGTGTTTGATTCATCTTGAACTCCTATGTGTAATTTGAAACTTACAAATAGTAACAGCGAAGGCTTGCAGGACGCTTGCAATAAGATGAGATAAACATATAAAATCTTTGAAAGCCCTATTTTATGGCACTTTTAAAGATTTATATTATTTTTTTAGTGTTACAAAATGTAATACTGTAAAAATTAGGCTTCGGCAGTAATCGGTATCCAATTTTGAAATTAGAAGTGCCATGGACTAAAATCTTTCCGTAAAACGTATGGGTTTAAAGGATGCTTTTTTTGAAGAATACTGAAAGATAGGGGATGCGATAGAGGAATTTGCACTTGTGACATAATTGGAGTAAAATCTTTTCAAAATTATAGACAGGTGAAGAGGAAAATTATGAAATATTGCATTATTGGTGCAGGTGGTACGGGCGGAAGTATAACGGCATTCATGAGTGAAGCGGGAAAAGATGTAACGGTGATAGCCCGTGGAAAGCATCTAGAGATGATGCGTCAGCATGGCCTTCATATGCAAACACCCTCTAAAGGCGAGTATACGGTTTATCCTATCAAAGCGTGTGAAATGGATGGGTATCATGAACAGCCAGATGTCATTTTAGTATGCGTGAAAGGCTATTCGCTGGATGAGACGGTTCCTTTTATCCAAAGAGTAGCACACAAAGATACCATTGTCATTCCAATTCTTAATATCTATGGAACAGGTGGGGCATTACAACAAAAATTACCGCATTTATTGGTGACGGATGGTTGTATTTATATCGCCGCAGAGATTAAAGAAGCGGGGAGTATTTTTCAAGCAGGGGATATTTTTAGGGTGGTATTTGGCGTACGCAATCCTAGTGAGTATAATGCGAGATTAGAAGAAGTGGCAAACGATATGAATGAGAGTGGTATTAGAGCCATTATCTCAGATAACATTCAAAGAGATGCGTTGCAGAAATTCTCTTTTGTCTCCCCCATGGCAGCAGCAGGAGCTTATTTTGATGTGGATGCGGGTTTGATGCAACAAGAGGGCGAACCACGTGCTACTTTTATCGCTTTGATTAAAGAGATTGACCTTTTAGCACACGCTTTAAAGATAGAATTTACCGTAGATATTGTCGAAAAAAATCTTGCGATGCTCGATAGCCTTGCTCCCAATGCATCAACCTCTATGCTACGTGACATACGACAAGGCAAAAGTTCTGAGATAGATGGGCTCGTTTACGAAGTCGTACGTTTAGGGCATGAGCATCATGTGCCCACTCCAAGTTATGTGAGAATAGCTGAAAAGTTTGGATTTACACTCTAAAAGACAAAAGGGATAATGCTTTTTGTCCTACGCATGTAGCTCTGATACTCTGGGGATTGTGAACTCCAGAGTTTTTCTTCTTTCTTGGCTTTTAATACAAGTACGACACATAAAACCCCATACCAACCTATCGTGATAATATTGACCGAGGCAATAAGTACGCCTGCCATCATCCATAAAAGTGAAAAGTACATAGGATGTCGGATGTATTTATAAGCTCCACTGGTCACGAGAAGGGCATTTTCTTTGATTTCGGGGATGATGTGGAAATTATTCAGAGTGTTGTGCATCAATGTATAAATTCCAAATCCAAACCCAAAACAAAAGACAAGCAAGGGAACAATGTGCATAAAAAATGATACATTATAAAGCAAAAGTTCCATCACCGATATGAATTGCAATGTGACCAATAGATAAGAGTATAGTTTAGTTTTCATAAAGGTATTTTAGCTTGTTATAGTTTAATGTTATACTTTAACAAAAGAAAGATACGTATATGCCAGTTGTTGCAAGAGTTTTTAGGGGGAATTGTTGATCTAACGCATATCTGGTATATCGCTGTAGTAAATCATGAAGGATAATGATTGCACCATTATTGTGAGGCAATAAGGAAGAGTTGCATCCGTTTATGTGCAAAGCCCATTTAAGCATCAGTTGCACTTGAGAGTGGGGTAGTGGATGCATATGGTATCGTCGCCAAAGAGCTTAAACACCCCATACAATAGTGTATTTCAAATACACTCTCTTAAATCTGTGAGTTTTGAAAAAAGTTTCGACTTTTTCCAGCTTTTCAGGCTTGATAAAGATTAATGCCCATACTTTAAAATCAACTTGCGATCCAGTTTGATCGCTAGAAAATAATTGAGTAAAGCTCCCGAGATACTGCAAAGCGCTCTAAAAAAACTCCAACTGTTTGGACAATCCAATCAATAACAACGTGCATATAACTCCAAATCTTTTAACCGTAAGGCAAAAATTTAGCATAAAAAAGTACTCAGAGATTGGAACGTTAATACACTCAGTATTTCTTTACATGTAAACATAAGGCAACGTTAACGCGTTTTGTTGTAGTGGCAGTTAGCTTTAAAAAACGCAATCGTTTTCTCATTAAACATAGTTTGTCCTTTTTTGTTTTATCAAGTACTAAGATGAAAGAGAATGCAAAAGTGTAAGAAGGGTTATATGTAAGGGGTTTTAGATAAGATTCGATGTATAAATAAAAAGTTAAGAGTTTAGCTCTCTATTCAATTTAAAAATTCGATTATTTGTATGCTCTCAAAAATTCTATTAATTCGTGAAAATAGGTAATGGGGTTTTGGTAATCGTCACTTTTTCTTTCAACGATACTTTTGGCTCTTTTCATTGCCGTTTCTAACTTCTTTTTTGTCAAATGATAAATATCCTTGCTTCCTTTTTCATAAGTGCCAAAATCGCTTTTGCTTTTTAATTGACGGATACACTCTTTGCATGGAGACGTCTCTTGTGCGTTGCCGGCAAAAGCTTGTGTTGTATCTTGAAAATGGAGCAAAAGCCAATACTCAAAGCATGGAACACTCACAATCACACGATTGGTTTTTGCTTTGAATCCTTCCTTCTTTTTTGTCCATTGGTAATCACCCATATGTTTGATTGCATTGTTAAATCGCGGATGTTTATCTTTGTCGATAACACAGAAAATATGGTCATAATTTTTTTCTTCAAATCTCTTAATAGCATCTTCGACAACGGATTGTGGAGCGCTTCCACAGTCTCCTGTAACCTCTATCACGGCGCGAGTTGTACTAATATTTAATTCTTGAAGCAGTTCTTTAAGATAGTTTGGTTCCGTTTTTTTACCTTCACAAACAATTAAAATCAAGTCACCGCTGCGCTGTGCTTTTTTACGACCTAATTCTTTAGTTGATTTCGCTCGTTTGTGCAAATCTTCAGTTCCCATTACATGCCCATTAACTTTTGAATTTTTTCTTTAGTCATTTTTTCAATAGCAGGAATACCGCCATAACGTCCACTCAAATAACCTTTAGACAAATTCTCAACATTTTTTCTTGGTTGATAATCTGTTAGCGGTACGAGTGTTGAGTTAAAATCTCGGTCTTTTTCGCAAAACCAAATTTGATCTCGTCTAAAAACTTCTTGACTTAGAATTTCCGTTTCATGCGTTGTAAAAATAAGTTGGGCATTATTTTGATTGATGTTTTCATCATGAAATAAAGAGACCAAATAGCGTAATAGTAAAGGGTGTAAGCTATTGTGTAATTCATCAATAACGACAATATACCCATTTTCTAGGGCATCTAAAAAAGGGCCTAAAAGTGAAAAAAGCTTTTGTGTTCCATCTGACTCTTCTTCTAAATTTAAAGGAACAAGTGTTTTGTCGGATAATGTTCTTAATACTTGAGTTTCGACGAGAATCTTTCCTTTTAAATCGGATTCAAGTTTCTGCTTCAGTTCACTAGGCACTTCATCTGGTAATTTTCTGACATCAAATTCTTCCTTATTCAGCTTGATATCGTCAATACCGATGTCCATATCATGTAATAATTGTAAAATGAGTTGTTTTTTTGTTTGAGATTCAATAAAGTCACGCGTGATACTATCTCCATCATTCCACCCATCAATACCTGCGCATTTTAGTGTATTATTAAACCAATCAAAAATTGGAGTCACTTCTTTATTATTGAGTTGAACAATCTTGGATAAAAAGAGTTCGTTATCACGCGTTGTGTCTTTGTACAACGCCATTTTATTCTTGTTGGCTTTAAGGTATTTACCGTCGTTATCGACCCAAATATACTGTTGAGATTCTTCATTCCATAAGCGCTCAAACCATGTTCTTTTTGCGGCTTTTGGAAAGGCATAAAGCCATTCTTGCATGATTTTTGTTTTGGTGGCACTAAAACCGTATTGGTAGCGAATAGCATCGACGATAAAAATTACTTCAAAAAGTGTCGGTGCACTTCTACTGTTTTCATCGAAGATAAATGGCTCAATGGATTTAATTTGATCTCCTCGTTGTTCTTTTGCAGATGAGAGAACAATATGTTGCATAGCATTGAAGGCTTTAATTAAATTTGATTTCCCCGCACCATTAGCACCATAGATAACGGCACTTTGTAAAAGCATGAATTGGTTTTCGTCTAAAACAATGCTATTGTCAAGATTTTTTTTATTGGCGGCTACCATACTAAGTTGTGTTTCATCATGAAATGAGCGAAAGTTTTTTACAGTAAATTCGACAAGCATTATATGCTCCAATGTATATTTATATTGCACTTTTTGCAATTTTTTGTCAAAAAATGCATTTTATTTTTGAAGTATAGCACATTTATGTGTTGATTTGAGTATAAAAAATCTTTATCATAAAAGCTTTAAAGCGTATTTAGGCTTCTTTCGTGGTAGGAGCTGTTTTTGGCTTTTGGCATGGTTTGGCGATAATTTCGATGTAGCAAGCTTCCCATTTTTTTGCAAGGGCTTTGTCGAGTTCGACGGTTAATTCTGCGGAATATAAAGAAAAAGGGGTCTAAGCTAAACTTTTAACTTTTCAAAATCTCTCTGAAATACTTCAACCAAACTGCTCAAAAATTCCTTTACATGTAAATCCTTTTCTACCTTAATGCGCTCTTTTATTTTGCGAATTATGAGATGCATTGCCTTGATACATGCATCAAAAAGCATTAACGTTTCTCTAGAACTTAGCTCACAACTCTCTTGGCCAAAACGTAGCAACAATGCTTTGCTCCACCACTTTTTACTGCCCAAAAGATGCAAAGCGGGGATGTCTTTTTGAATATAGAGAGTTGTGCATACAATATCGTATGCAGGTGCAAGCCAAATGTCGTGGATATTTTCATAGAGTATGCCAAAGTTTTTGAGGTGCGCATCGCCATTTTGCACCAGCGTGTTGATGACCATTATTTTAAAAAAGTCTCTTAAAGCCTTTTTCCTGTGTTTAGGGGAGACAAACGTTTTGATGCTTTTGGCGATGTGTTCGTAGGAGCCTTCGTATTTTTCGTCAGCTTGGCGCGCTTGGAGGACACACATATCTTCAAAGCCTAAGTAGATTCCATTCTCTTTGATGTCAAAACGCTTCATGATGAAGAGCTTGTTGTCATCAGAGAGATAAAACTCAGGCACTTCGATGCCAGCGTGTTTGACGATGCTCATGCAGTAAAACTCATTGAGTGCTAAGTGTGGGTATTCGGCGCCCCATGACTTGACGATGTATTCTTGCAGTGGCAAAGTCACTTTATCGCGCACTTTGGCTAAGACTTTGGGTTGGACACCACTAAGCGGTGAGTTGAGTGCAAAACGGCTTACAAGCTCATCAAAAAGTGTTTCACTTTTTGGATGTAAGAGAGTCTCTAAACTAAGTGTAGTCTCCTCTTTCGTTGTTTCTGCTTCATACATGAGCCTACCTTTGATGCTATGTGCCATGAGTTGAAGCAGTCCGAAGTCATCGGTTTTAGTTAGCTTTGAAAAATGCTTTTTGATAATGGAAAGTAGATAGCCCTCGGGCAAGTGCATCTCAAAGATGGGGTGGAGTTTTGGATTTACATAACTCTTTGTTCGCACGGGCATACTCAACGACACAAAGGCATCTTGGTTTCTTGTGGTGTAGTCAAAGATGTATTCGTTATTTTCAAAAAGGATACTTCCTACTTTTTCGTTAGAAACCTTTACATGTAAACTATCGTTCATTTCTTAACTCCTCAAAGGTAGGGAAGGGTGATTTTTCTTTACATGTAAGTTCATACCCTAAGTAGCCGAGGATTTGGAGTACGGTTTTTATGCCTACATTTGAACTTGTACCATTTTCTAAGGAGCTGATGGTAGCCCGCGAGATAGAAAGGTCATGTGCAAGTGTTTTTTGCGATACTTTTTTTGCTTTGCGAAGTGTTGCAATGTATCGACCAAAGTCTCTTAAATCCATCGGTTCATCCTGACTAGTATTTTAGACATTTTATCTTTTTAAATAGATTATGTCAAATATATTGTTCATTTTAGAAAGTGATAATCACGCAGGAAAGCTTACATATAAAAAAAGTGTTGAACAAAAAATCTTTATCATATAAGCTTTTAAAACGTATTTAGGCTTCTTTTGTGGTAGGAGCTGTTTTTGGTTTTTGGCATGGTTTGGCGATAATTTCGATGTAGCAAGCTTCCCATTTTTTTGCAAGGGCCTGATCGAGTTCGACGGTTAATTCTGCGGAATGTACGGGCTTTGCTGTTTCGCTGGTTTGTCCAAATTGGCAATCAAAATCCCAAAATCCAAAGTCTTTAGGGAGTTTTTTGCTGCGTTCACGTTTGATGTATTTTCGGATGTCATGTTTGATGGCTTCGACGAGTCGGTCACTATTTTTGTTTTCTTCTTGGAGCTTAAATACTTTTTTCAAGGCTTACCTTTAGGTGAGATACGTGTGAAACAAAAGTTACACGTGGATTTTCTATTGTAGTATATTTCACCTTATTTCGTCGATGTGTTTTTTTCAACACCTAAACGCACGATATCGATGCCGTATTTATCCCGTAGTTTCGTTATTTTTTCTTCGAGCTTTTTAGATTTTTCATCTTCTTGTGCAGTAAAAAGTGAAAAAGTTTTAGTTTGGCTTGGCGTGATGAAATGAGAAGCGCTAATACTTAAATGTGTAATGCCATAATAAGGATGTGCATCTATCTCAGTAAAGGCTTGCAACGCTATCTCTTTAAATAGATGCTCACTAAAGCCTCTTTCAATGGTTTTTGAAATATGCGCTTTAGCGCCATTATCATAGCGAATTTTGAGGTAATAGGTGGACGGGCAAAGAGAAAGTTTGGTAATGGTATGCGAAAGATGGCGTGTTAAAATGATGATACGTCGTTTGATCTCATTTCGTTCATGCGTAATGGGAAAGTTGCGTGAGATACCGATAGATTTTCGATCGCGGTGAGCAACAACAGGCTCACCGTCAAGCCCTTGAATTTTGGCAACCAAATCTTTTCCTATGCGCCCCCATGAACAAAGGAGCTTTTGATGCTCTATCACGTCACCTAATGTTTCGATGCAATAGCCTGCGAGTTTTTTGGCAAGCGCTCGTCCAATGCCCGGAAAACTCCCAATGGGCATGGGTGAAACAAAAGCGCGAATATTCTCTTTGGGTACTAAAGTCAGCCCATAAGGTTTATTAAAATCAGTAGCGAGTTTGGCTATCCACTTGGAGCTAGAAGCACCGATGGAAAGGGGTAAATCAAAGCGTTCAAGTACCTCTTTTTGCAGTGCCGCGATAAAATCATACGTATCTTCTTCTTTAACCCAGCCTCTTAAATCACCCCAAAATTCATCAATGCTATACTGCTCTAAAATGGGGATTTTGGTTTGTAAAAAAGCTTTGAGTTTGGTGGAGAGAAGTTGATAAAAAAGGTGATCACTGGGAATGATAAGAAGTTGCGGACACATAATCAGCGCATCACGAAGCAGTGTACCTGTTTTGATACCATAAGGTTTTGCTTCGTAACTTTTAGCGATAACGATGCCGTGAATGTTGCCGTTTTCATCTATAAACTTTTTTTTCCATGCTTCTTTATGATATGTTTCAAAATGAGATTGTTGCTGAAAAATACTGTTAAATGCCCCCACCGAATCAGTGATAACGCTGGCTTGGTCTTGTGCGCTAAAGATAGCTCTGTCGCCACTTTTACAAACAACAACAGGTTTGTTTTTTAAAAAAGGTGTTCTCGTTCGCTCTGCCGAGACAAAAAAGCAGTCTAAATCAAGATGAATAATCACGTTATAACTCCTTGGATAGAGTCATGATAAACTAAAAAAAATAAAAAGGAAAAATAACTTTCAAAATGAAATCTAACTCCCACTTCAGTAGGAGTTAGTTAGGGGTAGGGTATCTTAAACGTTATGCTCTCACATCAAGCGTTTGACCGATACCCTCAGATGCCAAACCCGATGTTTGAGAAGGCATAGTTTGAGGCGTTTGTGTACTCTCAAGTACTTTTAAAACCGCTTCACCTTGAGATTCAATCGCCTTTTTCATCGCATAAAGACCATAGATACTAGAGTCTGTATTGATGTTACTAGTGATGGCATCCATCGTTTCACTCCTTGAAATAGAGTTGATACTATATCGGCCAATTTATCTATAAAATGTTGTATAAAAATAGTCCTTTTACTGCATCAAAAGCGTCAGAGTTAATGCTATAATAGTTTAGACTGTATTGAAAAGGAAAGTTATGTCACTTAAGGTTGTTATCTCGCATAAAACAGCGTACAAGTACGATAGATTTATTACACTCTCTCCTCATATTATCAGGCTTAGACCCGCACCACATAGCAGGACACCTATTGAAGCGTATTCACTTAAAATTAAACCTGACATCCATTTTATTAACTGGCAACAAGACCCTTTTGGTAACTATCTTGCACGCATTGTATTTCCTGAAAAAACAAAAGAGTTAAGTATTGATGTCGAGATTATCGCTGATTTAATTACGATCAATCCTTTTGATTTTTTTGTGGATGATTATGCCAAAGATTTTCCATTCAGTTATAAAGATAGTTTAAAAAAAGAGCTTACTCCGTATCTTGAAATCACTGATGATGGCAAGCTTTTAAAAGCATTTATGGCAACGTTGGATTTGAGCCAAAAGAGTATTATTGATTTTTTAGTCTATTTAAATACACAAATAAATAGTTATTTAAACTACACGATTCGCCTCGATCCAGGTGTACAAACATGTGAAGTGACTTTGGGCAATAAACTTGGAAGTTGCAGGGATTACGCATGGCTTTTTGTGCAAGTATTGCGCCATCTAGGTCTTGCTTCTCGCTTTGTCTCAGGCTACCTTGTTCAACTTAAAGCGGATGTGAAATCCCTTGATGGTCCTAGTGGCCCTGAAGAAGATTTTACGGATTTACACGCATGGACAGAAGTGTATATACCTGGGGCTGGCTGGATTGGGCTTGATGCAACGAGTGGTTTATTTGCAGGCGAAGGGCATATCCCACTTGCATGTACGCCTTCGTATGATAGTGCTCACGCCATTGAAGGGATGAGTGATAAATGCGAAACAGAATTTTTCTATGAAAACACAGTAACCCGAATTTTTGAATCACCCCGCGTTACTAAACCTTACCGTCAAGACCAATGGGATGCGATTTATGCATTAGGTTTTGCGGTTGATAAAGAGTTGAAAGCCAATGATGTTCGCCTTTCAATGGGGGGCGAGCCTACTTTTGTCTCCATTGACGATATGGAAGCAGATGAATGGAACACGAAAGCAGATGGAAAGCATAAGCGTGAATTGGCAGATGTTCTCTCACGTAAATTATTAAACTCTTTTGCCAAAGGTGGAATGCTGCATTATGCGCAAGGTAAATGGTATCCAGGCGAGCCATTGCCACGGTGGCAAACGTCAATTATTTGGCGCAAAGATGGTAAACCTATATGGAACAATTCTACACTGTTAGCAAATATGAATGAAGACTATGCTTACACCACTAAAGATGCTAAAAAATTTTTAGAAACTCTGGCGTTGAGCTTGGGCGTGAGTGAAAAAAATATCATTGATGCGTATGAAGACCCTTTGTATTACATCATCAAAGAATCAGAATTGCCAATTGACATTGATCCGATGACATATAATCTGAAAGACCCACTTGAGCGACAAACGATCGCTAAAGTGCTTTCGCAAGGGCTTGATACACCGATTGGGTATGTGTTGCCATTAGGCTTTGGAAGAACACGTTGGATCACTTCTGGTTGGGAATTAAGACGAGGATATTTGTATTTAGCCGCTGGCAATTCTCCTTTAGGGTTAAGATTGCCTTTGGGTTCATTGGTTGAAAAGCCACATATTGAATTAGCACTAAATTTTGAACCTGATTTATTTGCTTCATACCCAGAATTGGGCGATTATAGTAAAAGTGCGCAAGAACGTTGTGCAAAGATAGATACTAAAACCACGCATGAAAATCGCTATACAGCTTTCGTGCGAACGGCCATGTGTGCTGAGGTTCGTGAGGGAAAATTGTATCTTTTCTTGCCACCGCTAAATGATACAGAGGCCTTTTTGGATTTAATAGCGTGTATTGAAGCGGTCGCTGAAAAACTGGATATGAAAGTGGTTTTAGAAGGGTATGAACCCGCGCATGATCTACGTATTGACCGCATTAAAGTGACGCCAGATCCTGGGGTTATTGAAGTGAACATTCAACCAGCACAGTCATGGAAGGAGTTAAGTGATAATTTATTGACGCTGTATGCGGATGCCAGAGCTTCACGATTAGGTACTGAAAAGTTTATGTTAGATGGCAAACATACAGGAACAGGTGGGGGAAATCACGTCACTATTGGCGCCATGAAGCCCAGTGATAGCCCACTGCTAAGGCGACCTGATTTATTGCGCAGCCTTATCACCTTTTGGCAACATCACCCAGGACTCTCCTATCTTTTTTCAGGCACGTTTATCGGCCCAACCTCGCAAGCCCCTCGTGTGGATGAGGGAAGGCTTGAAAATCTCTATGAACTCGAGATTGCTTTTGGGCAAATTCCTGAGGGCGAAGAAGTTCCGTTTTGGCTAACTGATAGACTTTTTCGCCACATGTTAACGGACATCACGGGCAATACACACCGCTCAGAGTTTTGTATCGATAAACTCTACTCTCCTGATTCAAGCACGGGAAGACTGGGTATCTTAGAGCTTCGTGCTTTTGATATGCCACCGCATTCACAGATGGCGCTTTTGCAGATGCTCTTAGTGCGAACTTTGGTATCGCTTTTTTGGAAAAAACCGTATAAGCACAAATTGGTACGATGGGGAACGCAACTGCATGATAAGTTCTTATTGGAGCATTATGTCAAAGAGGATTTACGTGATATTGTTGAGTTTTTAAATAATGAGGGGTATCCTTTTAGACTGGATTGGTTTGACCCATTTTTTGAGTTTCGTTTCCCTTTGTATGGGATGGCTACGGTTGAAAATATCCATTTAGAGCTTCGAGCCGCCATCGAGCCTTGGAATGTTTTGGGAGAGGAGAGTAGTTCACAAGGAACGGCACGTTATGTGGACTCTTCTTTAGAGCGTGTGCAAGTGCGGGTAAACAACTTTACGCCTGAGCGCTATACGCTGACATGTAACACGGTAGCGATTCCTTTAAATCCCACAGGCATTGAAGGTGAGTTTGTAGCGGGGGTGAAATATAAAGCGTGGAATCCATGGTCAGCGCTGCACCCAACGATTGGTGTTGATACTCCGTTGGTCTTTGATATCGTCGATAAATGGAACAATCGCTCCATTGGTGGTATGAGCTATTTTGTCTCACATCCAGGCGGGCGAAGTTATGATAGTTTTCCTGTCAACAGTTACGAAGCAGAATCTCGTCGCATTAACCGTTTTTGGGATTTTAACCATACTCAAGGCGATATTGAGCCTGTTTCTGCATCCATTGTTGAGTTGAGTCTTGTAGGTATCAATGGTGCAAAACGTGCTGTTATGCCTCATAGTGATCGTACGAAAAAAGTTTTTACATTTCAAGAGTTACCTGTAAGTATTGAGTATCCGCATACGTTAGATTTAAGACGAAAATGGACAAAGTAGCCTATGAGTTTATTTGAAAATTATAGATCGGAAGCCTCTTTTGATGAGATGTTCGATGCACATAAAAATTTGCGTGAACATTGGCGTGGTATTTATGAAAGTATTCAAAATGCTGGATTAGAAGAGTTGGGTGCAAAGCAAGCAGAGATTGATTGGCATTTAGAAGAAAATGGCGTTACGTACAATGTTTACAACAATCCCGAAGGCAATGGAAATCGTCCATGGCGGCTAGATCCCATTCCTTTTGTTATCACCGGGGAAGAGTGGAAAGAGGTTAAAAAAGGGATCAAACAGCGCGCAACACTTTTAAATCTTATCTTTAAAGATTTATACGGAGAACAAAAACTCATCAAAGATAATATCCTCCCTGCTGAGGTCGTTTTTGGGCATAAAGGTTTTATCAGTGAGGTTTATAATTTTGGGTTAAAAGAGAATTTTAACCTCTATTTTTATGCATTGGATATGGCTCGTGGCCCTGATGGAAAGATGTGGGTCATTAGTGATCGCACGCAAGCGCCTTCAGGGTTAGGTTACAGCGTTGAAAATCGCTTGACACTTAATAATATCGCAAAAGACCTTTATCCTGGAATTGATGTCAAAAAGCTTTCCTTATTTGTAGAAGAATTTAAAAAATTGCTGTATAAACTGAGCGATGGTGATACCGCTAAAGTGGCGGTACTCACACCTGGACCACACAATGAGACCTATTTTGAGCACGCTTATTTGAGTAGTTTTTTAGAAACAAACTTGGTACAGGGTGATGATTTGCTCAGTAAAAATGGCGCATTGTGGCTTAAAAGTTTAAGTGGGCTCAAACCCATCAATACGTTACTTCGAAGGGTGGACGATAAATTTTGTGATCCGCTAGAGTTGCGCAATGATTCAAAATTGGGTGTTGCGGGGATGGTGGATGCTTTGCGTCAAGACAATTTAGCGATGATTAATCCCATCGGCAGTGCCATTTTGGAAAACATCGGGCTCAACCCTTTCATGGAGCATATCGCACATTATTTCTTAAATGAGGAGCTTATCTTACCTCAAATTGCGACATGGTGGTGTGGACAGCCTCATGAGCTGAGTTATGTTTTAGAGCACTTACCCTCATTGATTGTCAAAAAAATCGACCGAACAGAATCGGTTAAAACCTATTTGTGCCGTAATTTATCACCTCAAGCATTAGCGGAACTCAAAGAGACGATCATTCAAAATCCCAATTTTTATGCGGCACAAGAGGAGATAAGCTTCTCAACGATACCTAATTATACGAGTGAGAAACTTGAACCTCGCAATGCGGTCATTCGTGCCTATGCACTCAAGCGTGATGAAAAATATACTGTCATGAATGGTGGATTGGTACGTGTTTCAGCGGGGAAAGACCCTTTGCTTGTCTCTTCCCAAAAGGGTGGAACAAGTAAGGATTTGTGGATACTGGGTCTTGATAAAAAAACAGATGCCAGTCATATTTTTAAAAATGCTCCTTATGTGGAAACATCACTGAAACATATGTCAACACTTAAAGCGGAAAATCTATTTTGGCTTGGTCGCTACCTTGCACGCTCTATCACGACATCTCGTTTTTTGCGTTACTTACTTAAAAACATAGCTAATACCTATCGCTATGAAGATACGCAGGCAAATGAGACACGGTATATTTTACAAAATGCACTGACACATCTAACGATGACTTATCCTGGTTTTTTAGATGAATCAATGCGTGAAAAATTGCAATCCAATCCCATCAATGAGATACTTTCAGTTATCAAAGATGGCAAGAGAGCAGGAACCCTGACGTTTACAATAGGAATGCTCTCCCATACCAATGTAGCGGTCAAAAATTTATTGGCAGTTGAATCGTCAAAAATTTTCGATAAATTACATAAAGAGTGGTTTTCTTTTGTTCGTAAACAAACTAACTCTCATAGAGCAGTGTTGAGCGAATTGGATAAGCTATTGACCTCTTTGACCGCCTATAAAGAGTTGGTTGAAGAGAGTATGTATAAAGAGCAAGGACTCACCCTTTTTGATATTGGGTATAGAATTGAAAATGCCCTTCTTTTTATCGCTAAAGCACGTTCGATGCTCTGTTTTAGATTGGATAAATCCGTGGCCTATGATATTTTTGAGGGAATTTTAAGCTCAAGTGAGAGTTTTAATGCGTATCGAACGCAGTATAAAAGTGCCTTACAGTTTGAAAATGTTGTTGAATTTTTAGTTTTTAATCCACAGTTTCCAAAGTCATTAAGTTATATTACGAACCAATTATTAGGTGAATTTAAAACCTTACCTAAGTCAAAGCCTTATTTAACATCCTATGAAACACCGCTTTTTAAAGCATATTCTCTATTGAAATTAACCAGTTTGAGTGAGGTAATCGAATTTGATGAAGAACAACAGATTTACAAGAAGCTTGATTCGATGCTTTCGACACTCTCAACACTTTTTGCAGAATGTTCTGTTGAACTATGCAAAACCTATTTTTCACATTATGATGAGTAACCATGGTCTATACTATTTACCATAAAACAGAATTTGACTATGAAGGGATGGTAACCTTTAGTCACAATATCGCTAGGTTAAAACCCAAAAATACGCACTTTCAAAAACTTCTCAATTTTTCGATGCAGATTGAGCCATTGGCGTATGAAGAGAATGATTTTATTGATATTTTCGGTAATACCAACACGCATATATTGATTCGTGAGGCGCACCAGTCTTTATCATTGATTGGTCAGTCAACGGTTGAAATTTTTTCAGATAAATTAGAACAGCACAACGCCTTAGTGCGAGAAAATAGTGTGAGTTATGCTAAAGCAAAAGAGATTTTATCAGGGTTTTCACATGATGATACAAGTGTTAAACTCTTTATGCCCGAATCAGAATTTATCCCTAAAGCTTCAAAGCGTATACAAGATTATGCCCTAGAGTCATTCTATGAGACGAGGGATATGTTTGAAGCGGCCTCTGAATTGATGAGTCGCATCTATCATGATTTCAAATTTGTCTCAGGTTTTAGTGATGTGATGACGCCGATCGAAGATATTTTTGATGCGAAACAAGGGGTGTGTCAAGACTTTACCCAATTTGCTATCGCGGCACTGCGTTCTATTGGCTTGCCTGCTCGTTACATGAGCGGTTATATCGAGACCATACCCAAAGAGGGTGAAGAAAAACTTTTTGGGGTGGATGCATCACATGCATGGTTTGCACTGTATATTCCCAGTGCGGGTTGGGTTGGATTTGACCCAACAAACAATGTCATCCCGACGCATCAGCATATTCTCTTAGGCTCTGGACGTGATTATAATGATATTGCACCGCTTAAAGGTGTGGTTTTAAGCAGTGGGAAAAGTAAACTTTCTATTAGGGTGGACGTTCGCAAAGAGCCTTATTTATAAGGCTTCTTTGCATTAAGCGTTTAAGGTAGATTCAAGTCTTATAATACGAAATGCAATGGCATTTTGAAAAATCAGTGGATAATCATAAGCACATGAGACAATGCCCTCAAAAGGGGCGACAATGGTTTGCATTAAGGTACCATCAAGCGCATTATAAATACGCGCT
>JAQUVE010000050.1 GCA_028693565.1 Sulfurospirillaceae bacterium
TGACAATAGCTTTAGAAGCAAAAGGATTATTAAATGAAAAAATAGAAGGGTTAGTTACATGTAAATGTAAAAAGAAATTGATGCGTTTTTCTGCCAATGTAGATTTAAAAGAAATAACTTTAGATTCTATAGAGGAAATGAAATGAAAAACATATTTATTGTAAGTTTTCTGTTTATTACATCATTAGTATTTCTAGGATGTGGACCATATAGCCCATCTAAGCAACCACAATTTATAAGAGCTGGTAATGGGATGATGTATTATGTTAGTCCATACAATTGTAATAAGCTTCAAATTAATAATAATCAAATGTATTGTCTAGATCCAGAGGGTAGGAAAACAGGACCTTATAATCCAACATCAGAAGATCAATATAGAACTTATCTTATGGAAAGGCAAACTAGAGCTGCTGAGGATTCAGTACAACAACAGTCAATCAATAATATGATCATTCAGCAACAAGGTCAACAACTAAATCAAAATTTACAAAATCTTAATAATCCAGTGTTGTTACCACCAATAAATCGAAACTCAGGCACGTGGTTTAAGTAATAAGTTATTCTAAAAATAGATATATTTTTAACAATTAAACATTTATAAAGGATTAGAGTGAAAAAAATATTATCAAGTGTAATTTTTACAACAATATTAAGTGTAAGTTTGAATGCAAATGTTTATGCAACAGTGAATGGTGAAGATGTCATTGACGAAGATATACAGGTGCTAATGAAATCAATGAAAGAAACTAATTTTGAAAATTTACAAGCAGACAAAAAGGAAAAAGTCATTAATCAAGCGGTTGAACGAAAACTGTTAACTGGTGAAGCAATTAAAAATGGTATAGAAAAAGATCAATATTACGTAGATGCTTTAAAAAGAATTATAAATAATTTTTCACCAGAGGAATGGGGAAAAAAAGAATATCCTGAGAATCTAAAAAAACTAAAAGGTGATTTAGCCCTTGAAGTATGGATGAAAAAGATTTATGATGATATTCATGTAGATGACAAAGAGGTTAAAGATTATTATGACAAAAATACTGATAAATTTATAAAGCCAGCGACTGTAAAAGCAAAACATGTTTTAGTTAAAACTGAGCAAGAAGCTAAAGAAGTTATTAAAGAAATAGAAAGCCTAAGTGGTCAAAAACTATCTGATAAATTTACAGAAATAGCAACTATTAAAATGGCAGGTTTAGGAATTCAAAGTAACGGAGATCTAGGATGGTTTGATAAAAATAAAATGGTAAAACCTTTTTCAGATGTAGCATTTGCACTTAAAAAAGGCGAGATGACTAAAGTTCCTGTTCAAACACAGTTTGGCTTTCATGTTATTTTAGTGGAAGACAAAAAAGATGAAGAAAAACCAAGTTATGACAATGTAAAAGTAATGATTGAAAATGGCTTGAAAATGGAAAAATTTCGTGGAATTATTGCCAATAAAGCAAAAGTGCTTAGATCAAATGCAAAAGTAATAATCCACTAAGGAGTTTATAGGGATCAGTTACGCTTATATCTAACATAGTGTTTAAAAATATTCAAATTGGCTTTAATTTTAGTAAAAAAAGTAAATAGTTTCATTTAATGCTTATTTTTGACATAATGAAAAAATCGAGTATCTAAAGACACTTTAAAACTTGCAGAAGCATTCACTAAAAGTATTAAAGAAGTTCTTAAATAACTTGAAGGTGGTTTTTATCTTTTAAAAATTAGTTCCTAGCAATAGATCAAAAAATAAATATTATTTTATTTACCATGTTATTTTAGCTGTTGTCTTATGACATAGTAGATACTAACTACATCTGAATAATAAATATATACTATTCACTACGTTCATAGTATATATTTATTGCTCATATTTATTAGTAATCGATTTTTTTGGAAAGTTTTTTTAAAAAAACAATCAATCAAGTTTTGTTTTTAATTTTGTTGCTTTTAAATTATTAGCAGAAAAGAAGCATTTTTTATTTAGGCAGGATAGGACGACTCGTCTATTATGTTTTTTTGGCACAAGAATTCAAAAGTTGAAAAAACAAACTGCCGTCATTGAACAATTAAACAGCGATTTAACTATGCTTTTTTCATTTCAATAGTTTATATTCACTTTGGTATTCATGAATGGTTTTTTAACGATTTTTAGCGGTTTTAAAGTGTTTTAGCGCGTATTCATTGATGCTTAAAATGTTGTTCCCTAAAAAAGCCCCCTTTAGGGGGTTGGGGGCTGTATAAAAATCACTTGATTGTTAAGTCTATAACTTCCTTGTCAGAAGTTTTTTTATTTCTTGATCTTTCGGCTTCTAATTTTTCTTTTTCTACTTGTTTCGCTTTTTCATTTTTTTTAATCAATTCAATAATTGAGTTTTCATCAACGTCGCTGGTTTGAATATCAATACTTGTTGTTTTTTTAATGATATTTTTTAGAATACCATTCATTTCTTTTATGTTTTTTGTGTCTTTCAAAAGTTGATTTTCAATGCTTTGATGTTGGTTTTTTAATGTGTTGATATTTTCCAATAATTCATTTTCTTTTTGCTTAAAATATCTTGTATCTTCTTCTAGTTTTTGCTTTAAAATATAAAATTTATTGTTGGCATTTTGTTTTTCTTGCTGTAAGTCTTGAACAAATTTTGATACATTAGAATAGTGTTTAATCGCATCCGTAATGCGTTTTAAATCTTCTTTCGTGGGTGTTGTGATTTCTAGTGTATGCGTTTTTTCTTTACTGAAAAATGAGGTATTTTCACGATATTTATGTTCAATGATTTTTGGGGCTGGCTGTTTCAATGCTTCTAATTTTTCTTGAATTTTTTCATTGATAAGTTTTGTATGTTTTTCGTCAATGGTTAGCATATCTTCACTATGAATTTTTAAACGTTTTTCAATATCTTCTTGCGTTAGATAATGTTTTAGCATAACCCTATCTTGCTTTTTTAATAATGAAAGTTGTTGATTTAAAAACGTATAAAAATCTTCTTGAAATTGCTTCATTAGTTTTTTATGGTCTGCATTTTTTGTGAAATCTAACTCAAGATTGTATTTTGTATTGATATATTCAAAAATGTGTTTTTGTATATCAAAGTCATTTTTTTCTTTATTGAATGAGCTTAAAAAAAGATGGACATGGCTTTTATTTTCATTGCCCTCGTCTGCGTGTATCGCGTATAGATAAAGGTCGTATTTTTCGAAGTATTCATTTTTAAAATTTTTAATAATAACTTCCCATTCGTCCTTTTGAATATCTAATTTTTGAGACTCTGGAACTTTGAAAATAATCTCTTTTAAAAGCGTTTGATTGTTATATTTTCTTGTTTTTGTTTTTTGCTGTGCGTAAAGTTTTGAAATAGTAATGTAATTTTCAATCGTTTTTAGGGTTCGCTTGTCCTTGGCTTTTATTCCTTTGATTTTGTGCTTATAGACTATATTTTTTAAAATGCTATTTGGATCGCTTGTATCTTGTAATTCTAAATCTAATAGATCCAATGGCATTTTTTTCGAAATGGCTTTTTTTACGTTTTGGAAGTCTTTAAAAATTTTCTTTCTTTCTTTGTCCTCAATATCAATATTTTCAAATTTTTTTATCTTTTCCAAAATATCATTTTCTATTTTTTCTAATAATTTTTCATGACTTGAAATGTCAAAATCAGAAAAATAAATATTTTCTTTTGTCTTTTCTTTGATGATGTGTATGCCACTATCTTCTTCTAATCGTAATGAATGTTTTAGGCTAATAATCATTTGATTATAACCATTCCACGTTTTTCTAGCGACCCTCTTTCCTTGGTTTGTGTAGTTTATTTCTTTATAGAAAAATGAACTGTACCCCATTTTTGATCCTTTTATTTTAATTATAGATCACAAAATTGAGGAGTGACAATAACACCTTATTAAAAGAAACTAACTTTTTTTGACACTACACTGACGTTTCGTTAAAAAGTTATTTTCTTTTGAGAGGTATTTTTTGTTTCACAAAAAAGAGAAAATAAATCAATTTTTTTAGAATGAAAAGTTTTTTCTACTTTTTTTAAACTTAATTTTTTTTTATGTTATAGTTTTATTTGAAAAACGTTTTTCGTGTGTAAGTATTGAGTTTTTACTAGAAAAGTATTCAAAAATGATTTAAAAAAAGGAGAAAAAATGTTTTCAAACAGAAAAAGAATGTCGGATATGTGTGTAGAAAATTTGTTTAAAGATCATCTTGAAAGAAGTGAGTGTGGTCTTTATTTGTATTATGTTAAAGACCAATATATGTTAATTGACTGTATTGGTCAATGTATTTCAAAAAGATATAAAAAAGTTCCATCTTTAATATTGTGGTTTAAAAATAATGTGGGTGGAATATAATGAGTGTTTTATCTTTTAACAGTCCAACAGAACAAGAAAGAGACAGAGGTTATCAACATATGAAAAAAGTTCTTGAAGATAACGAGTTGAATCAAAAACTATTAAAAGATTTTAAAGAAAAGACTATTAGTCTTGATGATATAGACCTTTTATACAAACAGTTGTTAAATCTTCTTTAACGAGTTGAATGTGTATTTTTCAGAAGTTTGAATTCTGAAAAATACATCAAACAATTACCATGTATAAAAATCAATCAGATTAAAAATTTAAAACTTGATATTTTCATACTCTACTTTGTCAATCATTTCTTTTTTTGTTTCTAAATAAAATTCTTTTGAATAAGTGTCTAATGTTAAAGATTTGGACCCCTTCGAATGCCCTACGATTTCTTGAACTATGTTAATTTTTTCTGGGAATAAATTAGACATTTTTTGAATAAATGTCCCCCTGAATGTGTGGCAAGTTTTTCCTTTATCTTTTATAACTTGATGAATTCTTCTGTTTATTCTTCTACCAATTGAATCAGTGAAATCTATAAAATTTTGTTTTTCAGGTTTGATAAAAAGAGGAAAAATAACAGTTGGAAAATTTTGATGAAGAGGTATTTTTCTATAACCATTATCAGTTTTTGATTTTGGTAAATCTATATAAACTATTCCTTTTTCGTCTGTTTTTATATCATTTTGTGAGATTGATAAAACCTCATGAATTCGCATTCCAGTCAAAGCTAAAATTTTAAAAATTTGATTATAAACATAATCATCCCATTTATAGTTTATTAAAACTCCAATTTCTTCATCGGTGAAATTTTCTTTTTTTGGCTTAACTTGTTTTAGTGTATCAAACCCAATAACTATATTTTTTTCTATTATTTCTTTTTTAACAGCTAAATCCATAAACATTTTAAAATATGTTAAATGATTGTTTATAGTCGTATTTCCTATTTTTTTACTTTTTAGATATTGTTGAAAATCCTCAACATCTTGATATCTTAATTCGCAAATACTTTTATCTTGAAAAAAGTCTTTTAGCTTATTAAATGTGGCTAAATACATTCTAAAACTACTATCTCCAACTTTTTCTAACTTTCGTTTATGTGCTATAAAATGTGTTTCTAATTCTTGAAAACTACAATATCGTGAAGGATTAATATTTTCAACTTGAAAAAGTTTTTTTTCTAAAGCATCTAAGGTTTCTCTCAATTCTTCTATGCTGTCATATTCAAACAAAATTTTCATTTCGCCTTTTGTTAATTCAAACATTCTAATAAACTCCTCTTTTTTTAAGATATCAAAACACTTTTTTAAATACATAGCTTTTTTAATATTGGTTGTTTTAAGTGATATTCTATAACATTTTTTTAAAATATTTCTTCTGTAATAGTATATACTATTAACTCTATATAGTCTTAAACTAGCATAGTTTTCTAGTGTTTTTTGTGGTGTTTTTGAAAAGTCGTCATAGCAGACAGATTTTGGAGGTTTTGAAATATCAGAAGTGCCTATTTTAGGGGATTTGAAAGGGGTATGGCGGGCAGAGGGGGATTCGAACCCCCGGTGAGTTGCCCCACGGCCGCGTTCCAGGCGACTGGATTAAACCACTCTCCCATCTGCCCACAGTGTGATAGGATTGGAAGTATAGCGATTTTGTGCTTATTGATGGATTAATATTGTAGGAGGTTGTTTTAGGCAACCTCCATATGATTTAGGCTTTGCGAATAGCCTTAAAAGCATCAATGAGTTTTTCAAAACCCACTTTACTAGAATTTTCAACGGCACGGAAGGTTTCAATGCCTTCATTTTGGTTGCCATTGGCAGAAAAAATCTCAATTGCTTTTTTTAACTCTTCATGGACTTTTACGTGGTGAGCATTGACTTCATTAACCATTGTTGAATTTAATCGGTTACTGATAGGACCAAACCATTTACCAAAACGACAACCTGTAGCTGCTGTAATGTCAACTTTTTTATGAGCTAAAGCGGCATTGTATCCTTGCAATTTTAGTAAAATATGGTCGATTTTGCCATTGCTCACAGAGATTTCATTCGTTACATTATCACATTTATTGGTAATGCTTTGTGAGTTAGAAAGCATCGTTGTAATTTCTCCACGGAACTCATTGAGAATTTTCATAGAGAGTTTGGACTCACTTTGGAATGTTTCGCTTGTATCTGCCATAGAATTGGTATTTTGTTTTAAGATGCTGATATTAGACTCAACTTCAAGGGTTGCTTTTTGAGTACGCTCTGCCAATTTTCGAACCTCATCCGCAACAACGGCAAATCCTCGTCCGTGTTCACCCGCACGTGCTGCTTCGATAGCCGCATTAAGTGCCAATAGGTTAGTTTGATCGGAAATGTCTTTGATGAGATTGATGATATCGCTGATAGCCGAGACGCTTGAAGAGAGGTTTTCAACATCATGGGTGAACTTTTGTGTTAGTTCTTGTACTTTGTCTAATGACTGAGAGATGTCAGTAGTCTGTTTCTCAATATTTTCTCCACCCTTAACAGAATTGCCATTGAGTGAATTGATCTCATTAAGCATTGTTAAGCTTTCTTCGATGGTGTTTTGTAAGAAGTTCATGCCATCTTCATAGCTTCCAAGAAGGATCGTAAGTAGCTTCTCTTTTGCATCGTTAACTGGCGTTTTTTCTTGCGCTTGTATCAGTTGTTGTTTTGATAGCTCTAATGCTTCAATTTGATTGCTACTTTGCTGTAATTTGTCTTTTAGAGCTTGATTTTCAGCTTCTAATTCCGCAATGCGTCTTCCTCCAAACATGGGTACTTCCTTCCTACTTTTTATAATTATTTTGACACAAAATTATAGCTAAAAATTTATGCAAAATTTGTGTACTAATAATAGCCAACGCAAATACCATTGGTTAGGTGTATTTTTTTTTCTAATGGTGAAGGACCAAAAAATTTACATTTTTCAATGTAGATTTGGTAGTGATAGTCAAGCTGTAAATCGTCATAAAATTTTTTCAGATTGACAAATTTTATATCGCACACATCGATAATATGCAACATATGATAGATGCATGAATTATTGGTTTGTGTGAGGTGTGAAGGCGCAAGGCCTGTGTATTTGCAAAAAGCTTGGGATTGTACCATCCCTGAAAGATTGGTGCATTCATCGGCAATGGCTTTGTACTTGGGTAAGATACTCTCTTTTTTTAAAAAAACAACCCTAGCATCATCAAATTTTGCAGCGATTCCCTTTTTCCAATAACGATAAGCATTGGATGAAATGCCAGCTTTTAATGAAAATTCTTTGTTGAGCACATATTCATCGAGCCATTCATTATGCGTCAAAATGCCCATACGCATGTTACATTATCTTTATGCCCATTTGTGCAAGGACGATGACGATAACAAGTCCTAAAGGGTAGACTGCTGCATAAGCAATCGAAGGATAATCTGTTTTGGTGATATTGTTTGCCATTGTCAAAGAAGGAGTCGAAGTCATAGCGCCTGAGAGAAGACCTAAGATATTGAGAAAATTCATTTTAAGTAATTTTCGACAGATGAGTGCAACAATAGAGAGTGAAAAAATAAGTGCAAAAAGGGCAATCCATACAGGCAAAAAGCCATGGGTTTGAAGGGAAGCTACAAGGTATTTACCCGCATTTGTACCGATGGTTGCCATAAAAATGAGCTGTCCTAAAGTCTTAAGAAGTGTGGTTGAATGAGGTGATAGATTCCATACAATGGGTCCAACTCGACCAAGTCTTCCTAAAATGAGCGCAGTAATAAGAATGCCACCTACAAAGCTGAGTTTTATGATACCAACGCCTGGAATCATAAAAGGAATACTCCCTAAAATAATTCCTAAGACAACGCCTAAAGAGATGGGTAGAAAATCAGCTGCAGAATACTTTAATAGGTCATTACCAATGAGTTTGATCACTTTTTCACTATAGATTTCAGGGGCAACGACATAAAGCTTATCGCCAAGCCTTAACGTTAAACTAGGATACGCAGGAATGTCGATACCTGCACGTCTCACTTTAGTGATAATCGCACGAAGTGATGTTAACTCTTTGACCGTTCCGATTTTTTTACCTACGATTTCTTTAGAAGTAGTCAGCAGTCTGAAAACTTTCATGTTATCTTTAAATGTATGTTCTTCACTGATTTCATGCCCTAAGATTAGACTAAGATTGGTAAGTTGCTCT
This sequence comes from Sulfurospirillaceae bacterium, assembly GCA_028693565.1. GTDB lineage: Bacteria > Campylobacterota > Campylobacteria > Campylobacterales > Sulfurospirillaceae > Sulfurospirillum. The sequence goes on from JAQUVE010000050.1 coordinate 8,522, forward strand.
TTCGTTCCTGAAACGCGAATGATATCATCGAAACGTAAAATAGCATCGTCTGCTTCATGGTCAATGGGCTCGCTTGACTGAATACGTTCAATGACTGTTGATGTCATCCCCTCAATTTGAGATTTTTTGATTTCACTATTTCTAAAATTTTCATTATTGATAAGGAAATTTTTAGTAAAAATATCGGGATAGCGTATCTTTTGAGTAGATTCGTACTCTTCGATTTCTTTTTCCATATCTACACGAAAAAGCATTGGTAAAATGCGAATAAAAAGTACAGTAGCCACAATGCCGAAAGGATAAACAACACCAAAAACAACGGAGATAGAAGGGTCATCTTTGATCTCCAAAGCAGCTGCCAATGCAGGAACGGAGGTCAATGAACCTGTAAAGATACCTTCGATAATGGGTGATGGTAATTTAAAACCATACCCGATAAGATAGACTGAGGCAAAAATAAGTATGAGGAGTGCAAAAGCAATAATATTAAGTTTGATACCTTCATTTTTAATGGTGTCAAAAAAACCAGGGCCAGATTGAAGTCCTACGGCGTAGATAAAAATAGCGAGTCCAAAAAATTTAAAATCTTCAGAGATAACCATACCATAATGGCCTGCGATGAGTGCAACGATAAGCATCGCCGTTACATCAAGCGAAAAGCCACGTATTTTGATATTTCCAAAGATGTAGCCAATAGAAATAATAGAAAAAAGATAAAAAATTTCATTATGAATCATACGTAAATTAGCCTTAGTAAAATTGCATGATTATACTATAGCTTAGCTGTAAATATTTAAAATAAAAGTCTTTACGTAAAGAGGAAGGTTGCGTACTATTGATAGTATACAACCTTCCATGAAGTGGTTAAAAATCTTTTTCGATTTTAAACGCATCAAAGATAATATCAACGGCACTCATGCGCGCACCATGGTTGGTTGCATCGAGTATATCGCTATCGCTATAGCCAATATTACGTAATATTTGAATGTCTTGAGCATTGACATCATGGGGTGTGCGAACAGCTTTAAGCACAAATAGCAGCATTGCCTTTTCTTTGTCGATAAGATTTGCTTCATTGGGATTTGCGCGCAATGTTTCGACTTCTTTAGGCGTCCAATTTAGAAGATTAATGAGCATTGATGAGTTAAAATCAACACAGTATGAACAGTTGTTTTTATCAGAAATGAGAATTCTAATGCATGCTAAAAGAGCCATTGATAGGTTATCGTGATTCATATAGTGTGCAATAAAACTCATCTGTTGTTTTAAAAGTTCAGGACTAGAGCTAAAAATCTGGGCAGAGTTACCTACACGTCCTCTAAAAGCTTTGATTTGAGCGTAAATTTCTGCAAGTTCTCCTGAAGCATCTTCAGGTTTGACTATGTTGATTAATGGCATGATTTTTCCTTTAAAAGTAATGGTATCCATTCATTGAGCGTTAAAACGCGACTAAATCCAAACGCTTGAGCGACTAAAAAAGCTCGGTGTAGCTCTTCAGCGCTCACTTTCCCTGCATTGTTTTCAAATGCCAGTGTACCATTGGCATCACTTAAAAACTCGACATTAAACCCCAGTTGGGAAGCATCGCGCGCCGTGGCATCGCAACAGTTTTGCGTCATATAACCTATGATGGTTACTGTATCGATACCAAGGTTTCGTAGCCTGTAATTCAAGTCGGTTCCCACAAAAGCACTTGCATGGTTTTTCTCGATATAAAGATCAGGCTTTAGTGCCTTAATCTCATCGTGAAATTCCCACATTTTGCTTCCTCTCACAAATGCACCTGCATCTTCTTTGAGGCTTGTGTGTTGCACAAAAACAGTAATTTCACCCGCTTTGTGAGTTTCATCAATGGCAGTTTTTATCTGTTCAAAACTCTTGGGTGGATAGCTGATGGGCAAGGCACCGCCTTCAAAATACTCATTTTGCACATCAACAACAATCAGTGCACGTTTCAAAATAAACCTCCTTGACTGTTTGGTCAAGTGGCATTGTAACTAAAATTGACTGATTAGTCAAGTGCTTTAAAAACATGGTATAATCAACCCAATCATAAAGGAACTATCAATGGAAACGACACGTGACAAGCTTATAAACGCTACATTTGACGAGGTTTTTTCACATGGCTATCAAGGTGCGTCACTCTCTGACATCTTAGCCAAAGCAGGCGTGCATAAAGGCTCGATGTACCACTTTTTCGCCAATAAAAAAGAGATGGCACTCGCCGCAATCGAAGAAACCGTACTCAATCGAAACATCGAAAAATACCGCTACGTCGAAACTTACACAGGTGGCTTGTTGGAAGAGTTTTACACGCGCTTGCGCGACACATCGGAGCGCGATTTTAAACGCGGTTGTCCCATCGCCAACATCGTGCAAGAGATGTCCAACATCGACGAGGAGTTTAATGTCTTGATGCAGTCCATTTACGGTGAGTTTCGCTCCAACGTCAAAGCCATTTTCGACAAAGCGGTGACCGTAGGAGAGATGAAGCCCTGCGATACGACCAAACTCGCCTTATTTACCACTTCAACCATCGAAGGTGCCATACTTTCCGCCAAAGCGACTGGCAATGCGCAAGATTATGTTGATGTGATTGAGGAACTTATAACGCATATTGAGGGGAAGAGATAGTTATACAAAAAAGGATAATAAATGAGTTGGAAAGTTACAGCAAATGACATAAGAGCTTGGACAGAAACGCATAAACGAGATGCTGAAGAAACATTGCCTCTTTTGTTTTTAAAACTACTTTTAGCAACTTCTATATGTAAAAATTTATCTATTCCATCAGGTGATAGTATTGCTACGGGAGGATGGGATGGTGTTGTTGAAATTGAAACGACTCACCCTATTATTCCTTCTGGGAAGTTGATTATAGAATTTGGGACAAATCAAAGTATTCATGCTAAAGCAAACAGTGATTACCAAAAAAGAACTGATACTCCCAATGGTCTAGATCTTAGTCAGCATATTTTTTGTTTTGTAACAACACAGGCTTGGGCTCGCAAAAATGAGTTTGAAATTGAAAAAAACAAAGAAAAAAAATGGAAATCTGTTAAAGGCATTAATGCTGATGATTTAGAAACATTGCTTGATTTATCCCCTGCCGTTCATAGATGGTTTGCAAGACTTATAGGTAAACGGTCACCTAATACTTTAGATGTTGAGCAAGTATATAACAGATGGTCACAACAAACTACGGTCAATTTAATTCCTGCATTAGTGCTTACAAATAGAGATGAACAAATTGAAACTCTATTAAAGTATTTATCTCAAGAACCTTCAAAAATCATCATTTCTTCCCAAAGTGAACAAGAGAGTTTCGCTTTCATCATTGCTGTTTTGAAACAAAATCTAGCATACAACAGTAAAACCTTAATTGTTACAAATCTAGAAGAGTGGAACAATCTTATTGAAACAAAATATAGTTTAATTCTCATTGTCCAAAATTTTATACCTTCAGGTATAGGTGCTGCAATTTCTAATGGACATTTTGTCATTGAAGCAAGCGAAAATGTAGAACCTCAAAAAAATAATTTGGTAATTCAATTACCTATGATTAAAAAAAGCCAAAAAGTTACTATACTCGAATCGATGGGATTTGAAAGAGACGAAGCATGGAAGATTTACAATGATACTAAAGGCTATTTACATGCTATTATCAAACATCCCTTACTCAAACCTTTAGAAAGGACAAAACCGCAATGGGTAGAAAAATATGATATTTCAATACTCTCTACGCTTTTCTTTATCAATAGTTGGGATGAAAGTAATGTTAGTGACAAAGCAATCATTGAATCTTTATTAGGTAAACAGTATGACAAATTTGTAGAAAAGCTTTATGGGCTCAAAAATGAGAAAGAAACGCCTATAAGATTAATCGGTAATGTTTGGCAGGTTATTTCTAAAATTAATCTTTGGAGCGAGATAGAGCATCATATTCCATCAACTCAAATCAATAAATTAGAACAAGTTGTCTTTGATGTATTCACAGAAATTGATCCAAAATTTAATGTTCCAGCTCAAGATAGATGGATGGCATATGATAAAAATCTACAATACTCAAATTTATTGAGAGAAAGTTTAGCAGATACTTTAGTTTTACTTTCGATTTGGACTAAAAATAGTGAGCTAAATTTAAAAGGCTGGATGGATAAAGTATTTAATCATAACATCAATGTTGAAGCGTGGTTTTCATATGGGCATCAACTCATTTTATTAGCCGAAGCAAGCCCAGAGAGTTTTTTAGATGCTCTTGAAAAAGCACTTGACACTATAGAAACTTCTCATTTGGAAAAACTTTTTGAAGATGGTGGAAGTATGGGGCATTCTTTCCACTGTAATTTGCTTTGGGCATTGGAAACGGTGTCGTGGAATAAAGCTAACGTAGTTCAAGTTATCTGTATTTTAGCAAGACTTTGCGATATAGAAATCAAAAGTAAAATAAGTAATACGCCCTTTAATTCTTTAATAGGTATTTTTTTAGGATGGATAAATTACTCAAGTTTAACACATCAGGAAAAAATTCAAATATTAGAACATCAGTTATTAAAGAAATATCCTAATATTGGCTGGAAGTTGCTATTAGCCATTTTGCCAAGCTTCCGCTCTTTTTCATTCGGGATATACAAACCAAAATATCACGATTGGGACGATTCTCTTCCAAAAACAGTTTATCGTTTGGAGTATGCAAATTATATTGATGAACTCAACAGACTTTTTTTAGAATTTGTAATAGCGGGTAAAATATTTAATTGGTATGAGGTTTTTGAGAATGTTAAAAAATTCAACCTAGATACCGCTAAGCAGGTCATTAATCATTTCATTTCTTTGGATAACACAAACTTTACAGATGAAACACGCTTAATTTTAGCCAAAGAGTTACGAGATGAAATTCACCGACATAGGGAATTTCCAAGTGCTGATTGGGCAATAGAAAAAGAATTGGTTGATGCGATGGAGCAAGCTTTTTACCATATTGAACCTGATCGTTTAATCTATCAATATAAATATTTATTTGATGATTATAATCCTCATATTTTAAACCCTGAACGAGATGATGATGGTAAGCGAGATTGGAACAAAGAACGTGAAGTAGCGGAACAATTACTTGATGAAGCAATGAATCATATGTTACAGTCTTTACCGTTATCGGAAATTATAGAGCTTTCAACAATGGTGCAAAATCCTGGGTATGTTGGACGGGCTTTGGCAAATTGTAATTATGATGATATTTCTAAAATAAGTGAATGGCTTGGAAGTGAGAATAGAAATTTAGTGATATGTGCAAAATGCTATTGTGAAAAGATGGTGAATAGTCAGAAATTATCACTTGAACGTTTCGATTTTTCTAAATTGAATACTCAACAGTTAGGTGAGCTTTTGGTAACGTTACCGTTTGCTTCACAAACATTTGACTTATTGCAAAAGCAACATGATGAAATTCAAGGTTACTATTGGAAAAATGCACAGTATTATAGATTGTCTGATGAAGATTTTCCTTGGATAAATTGGGTACTACAGCAGTTTTTAGAATTTAAATATCCTATGAGAGCAATTGATTTTTTTGCGATCTTTCTTCACTCATCAAGAGAAAAGGATATTAGTGTTAATACTGAAATTCTTTTCAACGCATTGGTACAGTTTTTATCAAATGAAAATCAAGAGGAACTTAATTATCATGATACATTAGAAGTTATTGAGTATTTGCAAGAGCATCATACGGATAAAGCTCAACTTCAACAGATAGAATGGTGGTACATAGACCTTGATGGACTACACCCACACTATTTAGAGCAGTTGGTTTGCCTAACTCCAATTTTTTTTGCACAACTGATATCATGGGTATGGAATGCAAAGACATGTGCACAGAAAGAAAATGAAGGCTTAACAAAAGAGCAAATATCAAATCGAGCAACAGCAGCATATAAAGTATTAGATAAATTGTCATTACTTCCTGGACAAGATAAAAAAATAGAGCAGTTATTGATGTGTTTTTCTTAAGAGATTGGATTATAGAAGCAAAAAAACAATTTGAAAAGTTAGATAGAGTTGATATAGGTGATGATCAAATCGGCAAATTATTATCTTATTCGCCAAAAGGTAAAGATGGGCTTTGGCCACATGAATCCGTTAGAGATATTTTAGAAGAATTTTTAACTGAAAACATGAAGATAGGTTTTCAAATAGGAAAGCAAAATCAAAGAGGTGTTACTTCTCGTGCATTTGATGATGGTGGTGAACAGGAGTATGAATTAGCTCAGAAATATTATGATAGTGCTGAAAAATTAGTGCTTTCATATCAAAGAACATCAAAGATTTTAAAAGATTTGGGCGACAATTATCATCTACAAGCTAAAAGCGAAGATGAAAGGGTTGAAATAGAGAGATAACATGTGCAATTTCTGCACACGTTCACTTTCCAAAACTTAGCAATATCGGAGTAGTTTTACTTCCCCGATTTTTCTACAATACTCTAAACGCAAAGCAAAAGAGGTGTGATGAAAGTGAGTACACGAGAAGATTATGTTCGCTTGGTGTATAAAGTCGTTTTTTACATCGAACAAAACGCCGACAAAGAACTCAGCCTTGAAGCGTTAGCCAAGGTGGCTGGGTTTTCGAAGTACCATTTTCACCGTATTTTCAAAGCCGTGACGGGAGAAAATATTGGTGATTTTATCGCTCGGGTGAGGCTGGTTTATTCGGCGTGGAAGCTTAAAACCGAACCAAAAATCACCGATGTGGCGCTCTCCTGCGGGTTTGAAACCAACGCCTCATTTAGCAAAGCGTTTAAAAACCGTTTTGGCATGAGCCCGCGTGATTATGCGGCGATGCTGAAAGCGAACAAAGGAGTTGTGATGCTAAAACCTACTATTGTCGAGTTTAAACCTTTGAGTGTTTTTTATGTACGAAAAACGGGTGCGTACGAAACCTCTTCGTGCGAGGCATGGAACGTTTTGATGGCGTTTGCCTATGAGCAAAAGATGAAATTTCATAAAAATATTATGGGTAAAGCAACGATGCACTTTGGTGTCGGGCACGATAACCCTAGCCTTGTCGAGCACAATTTACTGCGCTACGATGCGTGTATCACCTGTGAGGATGAGAGTATCGAAGTCAAAGGCGAAGTCTTTAAAAAGGTGCTTGAGGGTGGAAAATGCGCGGTGTTTTTGCACAAAGGTGCGTATGAAAATCTTAAAGCGACCTATGCGCAGATTATGGATTGGGTGGTGAGTGAAGGTGTTGGGCTTCGTGACGCGCCTTTGTTTGAGAAGTATCTCAACCGTGATCCCAGACGCACGAAACCTGAGAACTTGCGGACGGAAATTTATGTGCCTATCGTTTAGTTAAGCGATAGACACACTCTTTTCATGCAAGATTTAAAGGTCGCTCAAACTTACAAGTGTATTGGTCTTAAATTTTCTGTCCTTTTCGGGGTAATCGATTCTGAAGTGTGAGCCCCTGCTCTCTTCCCTTAAAAGTGCAGATTTGGCAACAGCTTTAGCGACAAGAAGGATATTGAACAATTCAAGCATACTTTTAACATTTGAGGGTTTGTCATCTTTGCGTGTCCCGATGGATTCTTCTATCTGTTTAAAACGCTCTAGTGCTGTGTTAAGATCATCTTCAGTTCGAATGATACCGATTTTTTCAAACATAATCTGCCCAATCTCATTACGAAGTGCATTGGCATCGACATACTGCGCTCGTGCTTGTAAATACTCAACAAAATGGATATCTTTGGTCACATCATAATAGTCCACGCCATTAAATTTTTTCATTTTATTGGCAAATTTGATGGCTTCATAGGCGGATATTTTTCCAAAAACAGCGCCTTGACTGAGTGAATTTCCCCCTAGCCTGTTAGCTCCATTCACACCATTGTCTCCAGCTTCTCCAATGATATAAAGTCCCTTGATACTTGTTTTGCCTATGACATCAGTTTGGATACCTCCCATTGTATAGTGTGCAACAGGTGTGATAGGGATAAGGTCTTTACTTGGGTCAAGCTTTTTAAGGGTATAGACCCGTTTTTTGATGCTTGTTAGTTTTGTTTCGATGACATCTTCAGCAACATCGCGTAAATCCAAATAAACTTTATTGCCTTTTTGCATCTCTTTGAAAATCGCTCTTGTAACAAAGTCTCGAGTGTTGAGCTCATCGACAAAAGATTCTCCATTTTCATCAACAAGTTTACCTCCTTCGGCTCGTGCGGCTTCACTAAGCAAGAAGTTTGTGCCTTCCAATCCTGTCGGGTGAAATTGTACAAATTCTAAGTTCATCGCTTTAAGTCCAGCTCGAAGCCCCATAGCAATGCCATCGCCCGTAGCATCTTTAACATTGGACGTATAGTTTTTATACAATGCCGCAAAGCCACCTGTTGCTAAAATAACGCTTTTGCCTTCACATACCACCACTTTTTGTGTCTCTTCATCAAACAGTGTTATACCAGAGATGATATTGTTTTTAGTGATGAGGTTCATCACCATATGGTTTTTGATAATGTCTATCTCATTCTCTTTAATAACATCATAGAGCGCTTTCATGATAGCTGGACCTGTCTCATCTGAAGCGTAGATGGTGCGTTTAAATTTTGAGCCACCAAAAGGTCTTTGGGCAAGCTTACCATTGTCAAGTCGACTAAATGCGACACCATAGCCTACTAACTCTCGTACAGCCGTAGGTGCTTGTTCGCAAAAGATACGAATGGATTCTTCATTGCCAATATCAACGGAGCTTTTGAGGGTCTCGTTGATATGCTGAAAAATGTTATCGTTATCGCCCATATTGCCAAATGCGGCATTGATACCACCCTTTGCCATAAAGGAATTATTGGCTGATGGGGAAGATTTTGTGATAAGAACCACATTGGCACCAAGCTCTTTTGCCTCAATGGCAGCTCTCATTCCTGAGATACCACTGCCAACTACAATGACGTCGTATTTCATGTTTGTGCCTTTATGTTTCAAATATGCACACAAGTATATCAGTTTGGTAAATCATAGGATAAATAAATAGATATTTTTGTATTGAAATAGACATAATAGTTACGAAAATACTCTTTTTTTGTGTAAATTATACTTTTTTACTCTTTTTATATGTTATACTATGTTTCATTCAATTTTTATGTAATGAATTGAAACATTTAAGAGATCACGTAGAAAGGAGCATAGCATGGGAAAAAGTAAAAGAGTTGGCATTGTCGGGGTTGGCAATGTAGGTTCAACCGTTGGTTACTCAATCGCTATGCGAGGTTTAGCGCACGAAGTGATTTTATGTGATCATAAAGTCGAACGAGCTAAAGGAATGGCACTGGATATGAGCCAATCCGCGCAAGCTGCTAGAATGAGTACTTCAGTAAAAGTCGCTGAAACACCAGAAAAACTCATTGATTGTGATTTAGTTGTTGTTACAGCAGGAAGTCCTAGACTTCCAGGGATGAACCGCAATGATCTTCTTATCAAGAATGCACAGATTATGAAAGAAGTAGCACGTGATATTAAAATATATTCACCCAATGCCATCATTATTCCTGTCTCTAATCCATTGGATGTGATGGTGTATGTCGCACTCAAAGAGACAGGTTGGGATAGAAGCAGGGTTGTAGGGATGTCAGGAATTTTAGATAGTGCGAGAATGGCACATTATATTCAAGAGGCCATTTATAATAAGCATAAGATAGAATTTGGTGGGCAAGTAAGAGCACAAGTCATCGGTGGCCATGGCGATACGATGGTGCCATTGCCTCGTTTCACGACGGTTGCAGGACT
>JAQUVE010000181.1 GCA_028693565.1 Sulfurospirillaceae bacterium
CACCACGAAAGGCATGGTGAAAAGAGATGGTCATACCATCTTTAAGACCTGAGCGTTTGATAGACGCTTCGATGCTTTCACATAGTTTTGCTTCTCTATCTTCACCTTTAACTTTATCTTTATATGTGAAGAAAGGTGCATTAACCGATGTAAGTTCTTCACGTGTATAATGTTTTTCCATATCTCTCATAACTGCTCTCCTAAAACGCCTGATGCGCGTGCTAAATCCATAATCCACTCTGCTCTAGCGATAATAGGAGCATCGACCATCTTACCATCAAGTGAAACAACACCAAGCCCACGTAATTCTGCATCTTTAGCAGCTTCAATAACTTCAATTGCCCAACTAATATTTTTAGTTGAGGGTGCAAATTCTTTGTGAAGCCATGGTATTTGATTAGGATTAATCAATGATTTGCCATCAAATCCTAGACTTTTGACATAAGCAACTTCATGCATAAAGCCTTCTTTATCTTTAATATCTGAAAAAATGGAGTCAAATGCACCTATTTTCGCAGCACGTGCCGCCAAAAGAATTTGATTTCGTGCGGCCATTAATTCTCCACCTTCTTTGGTGCGTTGCGTATGTAAATCCCTTACAAAATCTTCAGCACCTAAGGCGATACCCATCATTCGAGAAGATGAACGTGCAATTTCTACGGCATTAACTACGCCTAATGCACTTTCTATGGCAGCTAAAAGCATTGTTTTTTTAGTCGTACCTATTTCTTTTTCAATGCGTTCTATCTCGCGCTCCATATCTAACACATCTTGAACCGTATCCGTCTTAGGAAGTCTTACAATATCAACGCCACCTCGAATGACCGCTTCTAAATCCAATATACCAAAAGGTGTATCTAAAGGATTAACACGAACGGCTGTTTCAATATCTTGATAGGTAAAATGTTGTAGCGCATGAAAAACCATCAAACGTGCTGAGTCTTTTTCACTGAGTGCCACAGAATCTTCAAGGTCAAACATAACCGTATCAGGTTTATAAATAAAAGCATTACATACCATTCCTGTATTCGAACCTGGGACGAAAAGCATACTTCGTCGGAGTTTTGTTTTAGTTGTTTTACTCATGATAGAACACTCCAATCAGGGCTTACTGTACCCTGTGCTCGTAAAATTGCCGTTTGAACGCGTGCTTTAATCACATAATCAAGCGCACCTTTATCCTGCACTAAAATACGTATATTGCGTATATTCATTGCTTCAGCAGTCTCCTTAATCAATAATTCAATGGCTTCACCATAGATTTCGGAAACACTGCTTTCCAATTCGATCTCAATCCCGTTTTGTTCACTAGGAACAACCCGCACGAACACATCGCTAGACTCTAAAGTTCCAGCGTGTGCAGGTTCTAAAATTTTACTCATTATATATCCTCTTTTATAGATAAGTACCACATCACATTAAATGATTTAATGTGATGTGGTACTTAACATTGTTTCTATCAAACGATAGGTTGAGGAAGGTACCAAATGTGATATCTCTTCCAAACGCCCTTCTTTCATTAACTTGCGCACCCTAGAAGCAGAAATTGGCTCATGATTGTATTCAATCCTAGGCAATTCTATGACTTCAATCGGTGGAAATGCACTTGGTTTTGCCAAGATTTTTTTCATCTGCATGTTATATTCATTGGTCACAACACATAAAGGCTCTTCACCTACAAAACGATGTGTAACCCCCAGTTCTGGAGCTAAATGATTTCTAAAAATATTCAAATCAAGCTCAGTATATAATGAATCAATACACCGTTTATCTTTTATAAAATAGGTCGGGAACGTTGCTTTTGAGATGATATAGTCTGACCCTTCATGAATGGTGAGATTCTTTAAATCCGCTAATCCTTCACAAATCAAACGATACCTATCTTCAAAACTAAAAAAAGAGGCATCCTCTTTGACGACAAATAAATGCACCCAGTGTGACCTCAAACACGCCTGTTCAACGAGGTGACGGTGACCTAACGTAAAAGGGTTAGCATTCATCACGATGCTTCCTATAACATCACCGCTTTGCCTTAACTTTCGTAGCCTTTTTTTATACGCATCAATGTTATAGCGATTTTCCATTAAAATCACTTGTTGATTGGCTTGCTCAATATACTTAAATCCACACGATTCAAAGACATCCTCATACATAGGCTTTGTAAATAAAAAGAGTTCATCTCTCCCTAAACTGTACGCAATTTTTAAAAGCTCACTCATCAAACTAAGGGCTACTCCCTCTCCTCTTATCGATTCATCAATAGCAATATTTTTTAAAACCTTACCGCTAAGTCCCCCACACGCAACGATTGCGTCATCCTCTTTAGCTATCACAAAAGTCTCAATATCTTCAGAAATTTCCAAATCTTCTTTTTCTAAAAACTCTTTGATCTTTTGAACACGAATCGTATTGCTACTAGGAACTTCTGAAAAAACCATTTATCGATTATCTCTCATTTTAGTGACAAAAATAGGTGCCACACTCATCACTAAAAACATCCTAACAATGTGATGTAGCGCAACATACGGTAAATTTGCCCCTACGATTATCGCTATTAAGTTCATCTCGGCTTGACCGCCCGGAGAAAAAGCTAGCATAATAGAGACTAAAGAAAAATTAGTTGTACTACTAACAATAACCATAAATATACCAGAGACGATCGAAAGTATTGCAAAATAACCTAGTGTATTAACAATCACATGTAACACTTCTTTGAGTGAAATCCCTACAAACACAAATCCTATTGTTGAGCCTAATATAATCTGTACAAAACTAATAATCTCATCAGGTGGGCGAGAACTTACTAAGCCCAATGAATACATAACCGCACCAACGACCATAGGGCCAATGATCGTTCCCCCTGGAATTTTTAATTTTAAAGCACCTTTCCAACCAATCACTGCACACGCACATAGAATCAAGACTTCCATTTTGTCAGCTTGTGCCCAAGGGTGAGTGACACTTCCTCGCCCACTTAAAGAGAGACCTACTAAATGTTCAATGATAAAAGGAAGTGTAAAGACAATGAGCATAAGCCTTGTAGATTGAGCTAATGTAACCTTATACACGTTAGCTCCTAAAGATTCCGCTAGCATAACCATCTCTAAAAGACCACCTGGCATAGCACTAAAATAAGCGCTTGTTTTATCAAATTTTAAAAATTTCCAGTAATAGAGCATCCCAAAAAATGTGATTATAAAAACAAAAGGTATCACCAATAAAAGGCTTGAGAGAAAACTACCCAAATACTGTAAAATCGTTGGATTAAAAGCACTTCCTATTGTAATTCCTAAGATTGCTCTAGCAGGTGAAGAAAAAAATTTGGGAGATTTTAATGAAATAAAAGAAAATCTACTGGCAATGGAGATAGCCGTAATGGAACCTAAAATCAAAGGCAATGGAGTTTTTAGCATATAAAAAATACTGCCACCAATACTACCAATTATTAGTGACATTATAATAGGGAACGACCCCTTAATCCATTGCATTTTATCCACCCAAAAACTAATATAAAATCTTTAAATTTTATCTTTATTATTATTAAAAACAGCCAACAACTGCCTATTTTTAGCTATTTCTCGTATAAAGTTCTCTTTCAAAATTAATCGTATCTTTCCCACTAAAATGGTCATAATAACTTTAAGCTTTTATCAAGCCACAAAGCTTTTGCAAAGTGGCTTGATGGCTATTTAGTGCGTGAGACAATAATCTTCAATAAGATTAAAATTGAGGTATTTGTAGACACTGTCTTCTTTACCCGCTAACTTTTTAGGAACTAAACTCATATACTCTTCCACACTCGGAAGTCTTCCTAAAAGAGCACAA
>JAQUVE010000182.1 GCA_028693565.1 Sulfurospirillaceae bacterium
TAATGACAATAACCGTCCCCCCTGCTTTGCGAATGCGTTTAAAGAGCATCACGAGCTTGTCAATCTTTGTCTCATCGTACATACTACCGCCTAGAAAGAACTTCAATCCGTCATAGATAAATACACACTTATCATAGCTTAGTTTTGCATTTTGCACGATCTTTTCATTTGCTTCGTTCATCTCTAAGCGCATATCGTCCATAAGGTCGCCGTTGATGTAAGTTAATTTGCCATTTAAAGCCTTAATATGTGTCTCATACCCTCTTTTTTTTATAAGATCATAAGGGTTGTCAGGGTCGAGGTAAAGCACATCAAACCCTTTTTGTACAAGGCATTTAGCAAGGGCAAAACATAACCATGTTTTACCCGTTCCCGCTCTAGCATAGAGCATATTAATGCTACGTTCAAAAAGAAATCCCTCAAGAACCTCTATTTGCACAGCAAATGCATTTGTATTTTGCTCTATCTGTAAAAATTCAAATCTGCTCACGATTGTCCTTTACTTCTCTATTTCTAACTGCTCAAAAAGCAAACAAAGTTCTCTTTTAGCTCCTCAGCGGAGTGCTCACGGCACTAGTGCCATTTTGTTTTGGTTTCTTCTTGTTCTTCATCTTTAAAAAGGCTTTCTAAATATTCTTTATAGCCACTTGGACAAGTGTCCCAAACGGGGAGTTCTCTTGTCTTCCAAATGTAACCACAGTTTGGACACTTGCGTGACCTTGTGTTTATAGCACCTTTTACCGTGCCGACAACCGTTGTCTTATCATATGCGCAACGAGGGCACAACATCAGCGCACCTTAGCGAGTGCGATAAGCACTTTGGTCGCTTCACTTTTTTTAAGATGCTCCAGCGAGATAAAGAGTGTGCCCGTTGCTCGTTTGATGAAATATAACAGCGCTCTCTCACTTTTATCTCGTGCCTTTTGCTCCCACATAGAAAAGATAGCGGCAAGTTGTTTTTGTGTTACGCCTCCACTTTTTGGAGCTTGTTTAACAAGAGCACGCCCTGCGATGTCAGGCTTCAAAGAGAGAGTATCTTCACGCTTATGGTTAAATACATCGAGGATATGCTTGAGCTCTTTAATAGAGAGCTCAGCAGAGGAGAGAACCCCAAAACGAATATGCAACCAATCCTCCCACGCCCCTCCAGCATAGAGCACACTATAAGCACCATGTTGATGAATAGCACGGAGTAACCCTTTTCGGAAGTTCTCTTGTAAAAAGGTCATGCTCTTTCCTTTATCGTCTTTTGGATATCTTGAAACAACGCTCTAAGCCTTGGGTCGCTACAGGCTATTTCAAAGTTTCCTCCACTTCGCTCTACAAAATCAAGCGTTGTCTTTTTTGGTTCAGGCTCTTTGATAGGTTCTGCAATGACACACGCTTCGATGGTATTAAAGAGCACATTATTAGCCTTTAAATCCTCTTTAAATAAGGAGTAATAGCCTCTCATCTTTGCTTTAATGTCCTCTTTTTTGTATGCAAACTCAAACTTAGCGTTTGGGTGTTTGAACACAAAGAAAAGCACGTTACCTTTTATCTTTGCATAGCGAAATAAAGAGGAGAGGCTAAGCCCCTCCAGTCCAACCGTAGCTATATTTTGTATAGCCTTATGGCGCTCTATACCAACACGCATAAAGGTTGGTAAGTTTATTTGCATCTTATACCGCCGCAATATCGATAGGGATAAGGTTATATTCGCTATTTGAGTCTTCACGAGTGTAAAAGCGAATATAGCTTTTTGTAGAAGCCACCTGTAAGCTATCTGCAATAATCGACATCGCTTCAACCCATTTAGGTGCGGTAATGTCGTAACTTCGCAAGGCTAAGAGTTTTTTCGTATCGATATTACCTTTTTTATCGACTTCAAATGCCTTCATTATAAGTGTGCGCACAATAGGCGTAGAGTCTTCCGTCTCTTCTTTTAAAAATTCATCTAACTTCATTTTCGCAATCTGAATTTTCTCATCAGGTTTAAGTGTGTCCATAGAACGTATTTCTACCTTTGCTGTAGAAGAGAAGTTTTCAAGGTTTAGGTTTCCCTTTACACTTTTACCTTTTGCATCTACGTTGTAGTTTTGTAATAGAAGCGCAAAATAGGCCTCAACTTGCTCATTACACTCAGATTTAAAAATAGAGATAAGCCCCGTAAGGTTTTGTGCCGCCGCAATAATGCGCTCAACAAGCTCAGATTTTAGCTGCTCATCAACTCTAATCATATCAGGGTGAACAGCCTCACCCTTGCCATTAATCCAAAAGCCTTTATCATCTTTAAGTATCATTTTTCTACTCCTTAATTTTTTTGTTTACATCTATCGCAAACTCGTGTTGCACCGTAATGCCTATTCCCACAGAGGGGACACTTTTTTATCTTAACTACCAGCACTGGTATTTGTGCTTGCATTGTCTTGCTCCTTTGCTAATCTACCAATCTCCTCTGTTACTTGGTCAAATATGTCATCGCCTTTCAAAAGACCTCTTACATCGACCTTGTCTTTTAACGATTCAGTTAAATACACCACAAGAAAAATAAGTTCTCTCACAATGGCAATTGCATTTCCATCCACCTTAATCTTTTTTTCACCATCTTTTCCCAAATCAACAAACAACATCTGTATCTCCTTACTTCGTTAAATTAAACTCGGCCATATACAGCCACACGCGCACAGGGCGCACCACTTTTTCTCCAAAAAACCGTTTAAATCGTTTAAGTGTTTTACACACTAGCTTGCTCCTCATAGTGTTCAATCGTTCCAATCAACCCATCAAATTCGATACGCTCATCTTCCGATAGGTCTACGCCATTTTGAATCTTCTCGCTGAGCTCCGTTGCTCGTTCGCATGCCGCTTCATATTCTGTTCGTGTCATGTATTACTCCTTCTTTTTTTATAACTGCACTTTGTATCTTCACGACCTGTAAAGCAACCTCTCTTAAGCTAGGGTCAATCGCGGCATACTTTTGGTTTAACCTTGCTAATTCCGACCGAGAAACGAGCATTAGATTATCTAAGCTCATATTTTCGGTATCCCTATCCTTAAAGATGACACAGTGGCTTTTGGGTATCTTCCCATGTTCTTGTTCCCAAATGTATGCGTGTAACATTTGCCATTTGTTAGGCTCGGCAATTTTAATGCGTAGATAGGTATAGCCATTTTTATCTACGTGTTCTGTAATACTTCCTACCTCTTTCACATTGTGTGGGGTATTGCCTTGTTTAAAAGATGTCTTATTGGCTCCAGTAAGTCCTTTTGTGCCCTTATTCGGAGGTATCTGTCCTTTTTTAAAGCATCCATCCCTACCTGTTCTTAAGCCAAGTACTTTACACTTACCTTTAATTGCTTCATAGGTTTGTTGTGTTCCAAACTCTGCATTAAAGAGCTCGGTAAGTTCTTTTCTAGGCACGGTCTCATGCTTTTTTAAAAAAGCTTTTTGCATGTGTGTATAGTTCATTTGCACAACTTTTTATCTTGGAATATTTCAACTCTAAGAGACAAATCAACGACAGAGATAAGCTTGTCTGCTACATTGCACACAGTATTCGCTTTTTTGAGCTCATTTGTCATGTTGGCATCTTTTATTTTTTCAGGATTCGTGATATTTTCAAGTTGATCCATCAAAATTTTGCTAAGACTTAACAAGTTAGCATCTATTTGTAGAGGAGATGTTTTGCCACCGGTTGTGTCAATATCTTTCGCTCCTGGTCTTACCACATCATATTTTTGCGGGACAAATAACCCTCTTATTTTTAGCGGCAAGCTCGACAACTTTAC
>JAQUVE010000183.1 GCA_028693565.1 Sulfurospirillaceae bacterium
TATTATGATGCGTTAACAGGACTTCCTAGGCGAGGACTATTAACAAAAATTCTTCTCGAAAAAATGGATAAAGCACAAAAAGAAAATACAAAGATACTGGTTTTGCTCATAGATATAGATAATTTTAAAGGAATAAATGATAAATATGGACATGCCATAGGAGATACTCTTTTAGTCTCTTTGGCGCAAAAAATTCAATTATTGCTTAAAGAGGGAGATGTTTTTGGTCGTCTTAGTGGAGATGAATTTTTAGTTATCACGCAAGAGAATGAGGATTATAATACCCAGATAAGAACTCTTGAAGAGTTACTTTTGCATATAGCAACACCTCTTTATATCGAAAATCATATCTTACATGTAACAGCAAGTATAGGCATCGTTTCATATCCACAAAGTGAAGAAGTGGATGCTGATCAAATTTTACGCCAAGCTAATCAATCCATGTATCAGGCTAAACTACATGGGAAAAACTGTTATCAGGTTCATAATTGCGAACTCGAACACAAGACAAGGGAAGAGCATGATAAACTCGAAGACATAGCTCATGCATTGGACGAAGGAGACTTTGTTCTCTACTATCAACCCAAAGTTAATATGCGTACAGGTGAAGTGATAGGTGCTGAAGCGCTGATTAGATGGGATCATCCAGAAAAAGGGATTTTACCTCCTTCTTCATTTTTGCCTCTTATCGAAGACCATCCATTGAGTATCACTGTGGGGGAATGGGTTATTAATACAGCTTTAAATCAAATGTCAGTTTGGAAGAGAGCCGGATTTGATATAAAAGTGAGTGTCAATGTTGGAGCAAGACAACTTCAAAATGAAAATTTCACACAAAATCTTCGGCTCATGTTGTCCAAGTATCCAACTATATTACCCTTTCATTTGGAGTTAGAGATATTAGAAACAAGTGCCTTAGAAAATATTAAAAATATGGCATCAATTATACAAGAGTGTTATCAAATGGGAATTTCTTTTGCACTTGATGACTTTGGAACAGGATACTCTGCTCTAACTTATTTAAAAGAATTGCCTGTTAAAGTACTTAAAATTGATCAAAGCTTTGTTCGTGATATGCTTAATGATCCTAATGATCTGTCTATTCTTGAAGGTGTAATTGGGCTATCTGTTGCTTTTCGTCGTGAAGTTATTGCTGAAGGGGTAGAGACGATAGCACAAGGGAAAATGTTAATTCAACTCGGCTGTGATTTGGCGCAAGGATATTGCATTGCCCGACCAATGCCTGCTGGAGAATTACTTTTCTGGATAGTGAAGTGGAAAAACAATAGCATTTGGCAAAAAACAATTCCTATGCATCGCGATGAATATCCTTTGCTTTTTGCAGGTGTAGAACATTATGCATGGATAATTAAGTTAAAAAAATATATAACAGAAGAAGAGACTTATTTTCCAGGAATGGATGAACATCAATGCCAACTAGGCCAGTGGATGCAAAGAGATGGACTTAAACAATATGGAGTATTGGCTTTTAGTGATATTTCTTCTTTACATGTAAAGATTCATCTGCTTGCTTTGCAATTAGTTGCACTTAAAAATGCAGGAAAGCAGTCTGATGCATTAGAATTATTAGAAATTTTACATGAATTACGAGATACTTTACTTCAAAAACTGGAGGAACTTCTTTCTCCCATAACATCTGATATTGAAAGCTAAGATGATGCAAAGCAAAGGACTAATATATCTATTTTTAATTTTGGTATCCTGTTCTTATGGTGCAACAACAAGAGTAGGGTATAAACCTACAAATGGGTTTTTTGTAACATGCCCTTTAAACTTTGCTGAATTTTACTTAGCCAGCACTCGCACAGCGTAGTCCCTGAGTTCGCCAGTTGGCGATATATATTTGTACAAAGTAGCCCTTGTTATATTTAACTCTCTGCATAATTCAGCAACACTGGTATCACGATTTTTCATGGCTACTTCAGCGAGTCTCACTTGAGTTTTAGTGAGATTAAATTTTCTTCCACCCATTCTTCCCCTAGCTCTAGCCGCTTGAATTCCCGCAACGGTGCGTTCTCGAATTAGTTCGCGTTCAAACTCCGCCAGTGCAGCAAAAATTCCAAATACCATTTTTCCTGCAGGCGTCGTTGTATCAATATCAGCACCTTGACCGCTGAGAACTTTGAATCCGATATTGCGTTTAGACAGATCATGGTCGTTCCTCAACAATCTCCTTTTTTCGGCATCCCCCTTTAAAGTTAGCTTAAATAAATATCTAAGCTAAAAAACGACGCTCATATCTTCTCTGCAATCAACGAAATTAATTTCCGAGACCCAAAGGACGGGTGAACTCTTTTTCTTTGTCAATCGTAATTAAATTGCAAACCCTTTTTGAATAACTTGTAAAATCATATGTTCCATAGAAGTTAATATGCTGCCAATGGACTATAGAACTTGTTTTAATAGCTGTAATAATTTCATCTTTTTCTGTTTGATTTTTAGCCTGCTGGAGTTTTTTTGTGAGATATAAATAATTCCACAGAATGATAGCGTTTTGAATCAGCCGCTTTGAGTTGTTGGCGATATTTTGTTCCTCAATAGTGGATACCGTAAACTCTTGATTATTTCCAAAAAATACCGCTTTGGAAAATCTATTAGAGGCTTCCACTTTATTAAGTTGCTTTTCTATTCGCTGGCGAAGCTTCACATCATCAATATAATTGAGTAAAAAATCGGTTTTTATAATCTTTCCAAACTCTTTTAGTGCTGCATAAAGCTTATGTTGTCTTGAATATGATGTAAGTCTCTTCAATAATTGTGTGGCCGTAGTTTTTCTTTCTCTGATTGTTGTGATAAATCGTAAAATATCATCCCAGTTTTCCTTAATAAGTTGAGTATTTATTTTTCTCTTAGGGGTCAATTTATAACCTAAACTATGATAATATTTTGGGGTATGAAAGCCATAGAGCTGTTGATCTTTGAAATTTTTGATTCTTGGACCAAAATTAAATCCAAGAAGATTTGTCAAACCAAAAATCAATTCTGTATAGGCGTGGCTATCGCCGGAATGAAGATCGCTTTTCACTGTTTCATTGTGCAAAAGCCCATCTATGACGTAGCCAGATTCTCTTTCGCTTACATTGATGACTATTGAATGAAAGAGCTTATGTGATTCATCTATAAACGTATAAGCCACTACCCCTTTATTGGCTCCGAAATATTTATTTGAAAATCCTGCGTTAGTGGAATCAATGTTTGAGTCAATTGAATATTTTTGTCCATCACTGGAGGTATGATTTTCATTCATGTTGTATCTCATATGCTTGACTATATTGAGTTTGTCCATGTATGCAACAATCTTGTCATTTGCTTCGGTTGAATTTTCCTCCGTAAAGTACCATATTTTAGTATTCTCCAGCTGATTTTCATTAATCCCTTTTGAGATTTTACCGATTCGTGAAAGGCTTAGATTGCATCCATATCCTAAAATAGATGCAAGTAAAAGATTATGATTACCTTTAATACGACTTTGCGAGTAATGCTGAAATGACGACAAGAAATCTGTTTCATTATCAATTGAATTGAGCACGTCAATCACTGAGAGATATTCCTTGCTTGGAAAATATTTTGTCAAGGGATTTTTTTCCCCATCTTCATCTTTTTCAAGCTTAGGAGTTTTGAGCATATAGGAGTCGTCCATCGCTGTAAAGTAGGTATTTGCCCCTTGTAAGATATTGGTGTTCGCTTTTTTATAAC
>JAQUVE010000184.1 GCA_028693565.1 Sulfurospirillaceae bacterium
GTTGCTGAAAAAATCCTTTATGGTGCAATAGATAACCTTGATAAAAGAGGTGAAGAAAAAGGTTTTGACCTGTTTGAAAAAGCAGTTGAAAATGTTAAACCACTTTTAGAAGTAAGAAGAGGCGAAAAGTTTGGGGCTAAATACAACACGTATTCGTATAATGGTGATTGTTTTTGCTTCACTTATTAGTGCGCTTAGTGTATCATTGGGTGGAATGATCGGATGGATAGGATTGATTATTCCCCATATCGCACGTTTTTTAGTTGGACCTAATAATAGATTTCTTTTACCGATATGTGCGCTCATAGGAGCAATCTTTTTAATTGTTGTAGATGATATAGCGCGATTACTTTTTTCGGTTGAGCTTCCTATTGGTATTATTACATCTTTGATTGGTATTCCTCTTTTTATTATGGCATTAAACAAAGCCAAACGAGGGATACAATGATTGAAGTACAAAATCTCTCATTTGAATACACACAAAAGAAAATTTTGGAGTCAATTTATCTTTCGATTAAACCAGGGGGTATTGTCGCGCTTTTAGGACCTAACGGAACAGGAAAAAGTACTTTATTAAAGTTGATGTTAGGGATACTTAACCCTTCAAGTGGCACTATTCTACTGCATCAACACGAACTATCGACCTATACACAACAACAATTAGCAACGCACATGGCTTATGTTCCACAATCTAGTATGCAGCCTTTCGCCTTCAGTGTTTTTGAGATTGTTCTGATGGGAAGAATTTCTCAGCAAACGCTTTTTAGTACGTATACTCTAAAAGATAAGCAAATAGTGTTGGATGTTTTAGAAACCATAGGGATTTTGCATTTAAAAGATCGAGCATACAATCAACTGAGCGGTGGCGAAAAACAGTTGGTTTTAATTGCACGTGCATTGGCGCAAGAGGCACCATTACTTTTAATGGATGAGCCAGTAAGCGGTTTGGATTATGGCAATCAACTAAGATTACTTGAGCACCTTGACGTGTTAGCGTCAAAAGGAACTACGATCATCATGACAACCCATTTCCCTGACCACGCACTGTTGGTAGCCTCAGATGTTATTTTGATTCAGAATGGTAAACTTTTTGCACAAGGTTCACCTCGTAGTGTCATTACTGAAGAAAATTTAAGAGCATTATACGATGTTAATGTCTCCGTTCAATCTTCGATACATGGATTTTCTATGTGTATACCTCAATTTCATACCAAAGGGCAACGATGAAATATATAAGCGTTATTCTCTTGTTTAGTACATGGCTAATAGCTTCATCCATACCTCCGTGTTCAGAATACCAAGGGAAGCCTAAATATATTGCAGGTAAATCACCTGCTGTCAATATGTTGATACAGAGTATAAATCATTTTGTGTTTCCAGAAAAAATTTCTAAAAACGACCCAACATTTAAAAAAATTGATGATGTGGAAACACTGGCAAAAGAGGGTGTTGATTTGGTTGTTCTTTGGAATTCAAATGACAATTATCAAGATTTGGCTCAAAAATTATCGCAAATTGGCATTGCAGCGTGTAGTCTCAATTTGGACACCTTAGATCAATATCCTAATGCTATTATGACGCTTGGTAGAATTATGCAGGCTGAGACACGTGCACAAGATTTGGCAACGTTCATGCAATCACGTTTGGAAATGTTGAACGAATTACGTGCAAAGATTCCACAAGAAAAGAGGCTTAGGGTCTATTATGCTCGAGGAAGTAGTGGTTTACAAAGCGCATGCGCTTCTTCAAGTCACGCTGAAATTATAACCATTGCTGGAGGTATCAATCCTATAGAGTGTTCAGCTATGGCTAAAGCATTAGTCTCTTTAAACCCTGAGATGCTCCTAAAAATAAACCCTGATGTGATTATCACAGATAATAAAGAGTTTTTTGACACACTTCATGATACAGCATCAATTTTTCAGTATCTCAAAGCAGTGACAACATCTCAAATCTATCTTATTCCCAACAAACCAGCAAATTGGGCAGACAGCCCTCCCTCTTTGTTACGTTTACTAGGCGCAATGTGGCTTTTTAAACAGCTATATCCTAATGAAATCAGCTATGATTTGGATAGAGAAATCAAACAATTTAAGAGACTTTATCTCAACCAAGGAAACTAAATGAAAACGTACAAAACCTATATTTGTATTGATGATACGGATGAATTAGGAGGAGAAATTTCAACCGGTGAAATCAGCGAAAATCTTAGAGAATATATCCAGCAAAATTATGCACCTTGTTCGTTAGTAACACGACATCAACTTTTTTTAGATGATGCTATTCCTTATACATCTCATAATAGCTCTATGTGTTTTACAAGTCAGTTAAATATGGTGCAAAAAGAAGCGGTTATCGCTTATGCGATTGAGCATCTTCAAAGCGTATGTGCTCCTTCATCACAACCGGGCTTATGCGTTGGATTTGAAGAGGAATTGAGTGATAAAATGGCTTTGATTCGATTTGGCGAAGATGCAAAGCGCAAAGTACTTACCAAAGAAGAAGCCTATGTTATGGCTCAAATGCAAAATCTACATTTGAGTGAACACAAAAATGGTGGGCAAGGTATTATTGGTGCACTTGCTGGTGTTGGGCTTCGATTACAAGGAAATGATGGGCGTGTCAAAGGAAAAATAAAAGTAAAATCTTCTAGTATGAGTGTTAAAGAGCTTTTAGCGTTAGAGGAAATCAGTGCCGTGTGCTTAAGTAATCATGAAATACTTCCTCAAGATACAATGATCACAATTGACTCTGGGCTTAAAACAGTTTGGTTAAATCATCAACCTGTTTTATTGGTTGAGAAAACAGAAGAGGGGTATATCCCTTTAGATAGGGAATCGTTACGTCATTATTAAGAGGAGAAGTTCTTTGTTTAGTATAGATAACCAAAGGCGTTTTATTTTCATACATGGAAAAACAGCCTATACAGAGGCAAAAAAGCAAGCAAGTCAGTGTTTATATTTTCAATTAGATAAAGATGAAGACGAATGGGTTACGACCATTCAATGGGCTTCGTGTTACAATTGTCTTTTTAGACGTTGGACACCTACAAGCTTTATGTGCATGAAGCAAGATAGCCATGAAAAATAATGTGAAATTTTTGTTTGCAGTTGGCTTATTGTTTTTAAGTCTTTTCCTTGCTATAAATATAGTTATTTTTTATAATTTTGGTGTTGCTTCAGCGCTTGATTGGCATAAAACATTAGGTGTTGTTTTGTTCTCTCTTGTTCCTATACATTTGATATTGCATTTCAAAAAATTCAAAAAACTTTTCCATGAATTTTATCAAAGTATTACTTTCAAAAAAAGTTCTATGGATACTAAAAAAGAGATTATTAAACGTTTAGGTGCGATGAAGTTTTCTGATTATGCATTATGGCTTGGCGTATCTTATGAGAGAATATATACAATGATTGAAAAAGAATTTAAGGTGACAATTCACCAAGAAGAGACTCTTGATGAATTGTCAAAGCGTATCAATGAAGAAGTGTTTGCACTGTATTTAAAGAGTGTTTATGACAAACTTCATTCAATGAATTAAAAATCATATTGCACTTTTGCATAGTATTCTCTACCTGCTTCTGGGTAGCCAAGGTCGTATTGGGTATAATTTTTATCAAAGAGATTTGAAACACCTACTTTAAAGCTTAATGCTTTAGTATATTGGTATTTTGCACTAATGTT
>JAQUVE010000051.1 GCA_028693565.1 Sulfurospirillaceae bacterium
CAGCTCTTAAAATTTAACCCCTTAGCCTATTTTAGTAATGAGGATGTTGAGCGTTATATAGCTGAATTTTCTATTCCTCAAAATACTTTATATGCTAAAGGTTTTAAAAGTATCGGCTGTCAACCATGCACAAGAGCTATCAAAGAGGGTGAAGATAGTAGAGCGGGACGTTGGTGGTGGGAAAAACCCGAACATAAAGAGTGCGGATTGCATCTGCATAAAAAATAATTCTGCCTCAACGAGGCAAGCTTTAGTAGCATAGCGCTTAGCGTAGCCAAAAGGAGCTTTGCTCTGTTGGCGTTATAAAAATAAAGGATTGGTTATGGATCATCTAGACAGACTTGAAGCTCAGAGTATCTATATTTTGCGAGAAGCGTATCGAAGCTTCCCAAACCTTGCCATGCTTTGGAGCATCGGCAAAGATAGCACGGTACTCTTGTGGCTGACACGAAAAGCATTTTTTTCTCATGTGCCCTATCCTTTGGTGCATATCGACACAGCATTTAAAATTCCCGAGATGATTAAATACCGTGATGAAATTGCGATTCAATGGGACTTAAATTTAGTGGTGGGGCAGAACAAAGAAGCCTTAGCGAAGGGTGAAACCTTTGTGAATGGACTCGATCGTTTGAGTTGTTGTAAAAAACTCAAAAGCGATGCGCTCAAATACACGTTAGATGGAACATGGGCACGTCGCAAGTGGAACCCGTACAAAAAAAAGTGGGAAGATGAGTTAAACGGAGCACCCTATACGGGCGTTATCGTAGGTGTTAGAGCCGATGAAGAGGGAAGCCGTTCCAAAGAGCGTGTTTTCTCAGCCCGTGATGAAAAGAGCGAATGGGATGCTAGTACGCAACCACCCGAACTTTGGAATCAATACAAAACCGACTTTGCACCAGGAACGCATGTGCGCATTCACCCACTTTTGGAATGGACAGAGCTTAATATTTGGGAGTACATCGAGAGAGAAAACATACCGATTATCAACCTTTATTTTAATAACGGCAATGGTAAACGCTACCGTTCTTTAGGATGTTTCCCGTGTACGGCTCCCGTGGATTCGGAAGCACGTAATCCAAAAGAGATTATCGAAGAGCTCACAAGCGGTAAGTTTAAAGACATCGCCGAGCGCTCAGGTCGCGCCCAAGATAAAGACGGCGGCGGAACACTCGAGGCACTAAGAAAAGAAGGATATATGTAATGCAAAGACTCAATATTGTCATCACAGGACACGTCGATCACGGTAAAAGTACACTCATCGGGCGTCTGCTTGCCGATACGGACTCATTACCACAAGGCAAATTAGAAAGTGTGAAAAAGATGTGTGAAAACAATGCCCGTCCGTTTGAGTATGCCTTCTTGCTTGACGCACTTGCCGATGAGCAAAAACAAGGCATTACGATAGACAGTGCGCGTGTCTTTTTCCAAAGTCAAAAACGAGAGTACATCATCATCGACGCCCCTGGTCACATCGAATTTTTGAAAAACATGATCAGCGGAGCGTCACGTGCGGAAGCGGCGCTTTTGCTCATTGATGCGAAAGAAGGCGTAGCGGAGAATTCTAAGCGCCATGGTATGTTGCTCTCTCTTTTGGGCATCAAACAAGTGGCGATTGTGGTCAATAAAATGGACTTAGTGGGTTTTAGCGAAATTGCCTTTAATAAGCTTAAAGTCGAGTATAGCGAATACCTTGCCACGTTGGGTGTAAAAAGCGATATTTTCATCCCAATCAGTGCGCGTGAAGGGGTCAATCTCATAGAGCATTCCTCTTCAACGTCTTGGTACAAAGGGCCTACGGTTTTAGAGGTTCTTGATAGTTTTAAAAGTATTGAAGAGAGAGCAGAAGAGCACTTTAGAATGCCATTGCAAGATGTGTATAAATTTACACGCGATAACGACGATAGACGCATTTACGCGGGAACCGTGACCAGTGGGGAATTACATGTAAACGATGAAGTTATCTTTTACCCCTCTTTAAAACGCTCACGTGTGGCGAGCATTGAGAGTTTTAACACGCCTGTAAAAACGAGCGTTAAAGAGAGTGAAGCGATTGGATTTACGCTTCAAACGCAGATTTATGTGCGCAATGGCGAAGTGGTTGCAAGGGCTGACCAGAGTGAACCAAAGGTGAGCAACCGCTTTGTTGCCAATCTCTTTTGGTTGGGTGCGAAGCCGCTAGAACTGGATAAACCGTATAAAATCAAGATAGGTTCGGCACAAAGTACCATCTATCTTGAAGAGATTAAACGTGTGATCGATGGCGATACGCTCGATCGTGCCGATGAGCCCAGTGTGGGTCGTCATGAAGCCGCCAACGTGGTTTTTCGTTTGCATGATATTTTAGCGATGGAACAATTTGACGAAAACCAAAAATTGGGACGTTTTGTTATCGTCGATGAGTTTGACATCGCGGGAGGTGGCATTATCACGGAAGTGCTGGAGCCTTACGCGAATCGTCGTACAAAAACGCATTCGGTGGCATGGACTTTAGTCGAAAAAGCCGGTGACAACGCGGAGTTTGAAGAAGAGCTTTTTGCGCTTCTTCGTAAACATTACCCACATCAGTTTACCTAAAATTTCTGCCTCTTTGAGGCAAGCTTTAGTGCCACAGTGGCTAGCGTAGCCAAAGAAGCTTTGCTTTTTTGGCGTTATTAAAAATAAAAAAGGACAACTATGAAACTTACCATTAACGGAGATTCAAAAGAGATTAAGGACGGAATCGTTCTTTCAGAGTTATTAATCATTGAAAATGTTGAAATGCCAGAGATGGTTTCCGTTCAACTCAACGATGAGTTTTTAACCAAAGAAGAGCATGCAGTAACCGTACTTAAAGCGGGCGATGAAATTAACTTTTTATATTTTATGGGAGGTGGCGCGTGAAAGAGTTTAGCGATGAGGAATTAGAGCGTTATTCACGCCATATTATCCTTCAAGACGTGGGGATTGAAGGACAAGAGAAGATTTCAAATTCAAAAGTGCTTGTCATTGGTGCAGGCGGACTTGGCTCTCCTGTGGCACTCTATCTTGCCGCGGCAGGTGTGGGGGAAATCGGTATTGTCGATGGCGATGTGGTCGATTTGAGTAATCTTCAACGTCAAGTGATTCATGCTACAGCAGACATCGGAGTGCCTAAAGTGCTCTCCGCCAAAGCCAAAATGGAAGCCATTAATCCTAATACTAAAGTCACTGTGTATCAGAAATTTTTGGATGCGTCAAACATCCTTGAAATCGTAAAAGGCTACGATTTTGTCATCGATGGAACGGACAATTTTTCGGCAAAATTTCTCATCAATGATGCGTGTATTTTGGCAAACGTCCCTTATTCACACGGTGGTATTTTGCGTTTTGGTGGACAAACGATGACGATTAAACCCCATGAGAGTGCATGTTATGCGTGTGTGTTTGACAGCCCTCCGCCAGCCAATGCGATTCCCACATGTTCAAGTGCGGGCATTTTAGGCGCTGTTGCAGGCATGCTTGGAACCATCCAAGCAGCAGAAGCACTCAAATACATCGTGGGGATGGGTGAGCCACTGTACAACAGACTTTTAACGTTTGATGCCAAAACGATGAACTTTAGAAATGTCAATTTTAAGAAAAATCCGAAATGTCGCGTCTGTGGAGGCGAAGGTATTAAAGAAATTAAAGACTACGAAGCAGTGGTCTGTGAGGCAAAGCTATGATCAAAATACCCCAAAGCGTGTACGATGAGATCGTTGCACACGCGCTTAAAGACAACCCCATCGAGGCGTGTGGGTATCTTGCAGGCATTAACGGTGAAGTAAAATATGCTATTCCTATGAAAAACAGGGATGCAAGCCATGAACACTTTAGCTTTGACCCACAAGAGCAGTTTGATGCGTTTAAAAAGACGCAAAAAGAGGGTTTGAGACTGATTTCGGTGTATCACTCTCACCCAGAGACACCAGCACGTCCAAGTGAGGAAGATATTCGCTTGGCGTATGACCCAAATGTGAGTTACATCATCGTCTCACTTGCAGGTAATGAACCTGATATGAAGTCATTTATTATCAAAAATAAAACGGTTGAAAAAGAAGAAATTAAAATTATTTAAAGTCCTGAAGAAGGCGCGTAGAAAAAATCTGTACGAAACACCTTGAGCCGATGGGACAAAAAAGCGTAAGCGTTTTGGGGCTCCCATCGTGTCTCAACCGTGTCGAGAAAAGATTTATTTCGGAAGCTGCCTTCTTCATTAAAACGTTTACATGTAACAACAAGGAGTTACGATTATGAGTCAATACATTATCCCCCAAATGGTCTACGATGACCTCGAAGTTTTCAAAAAAAACCATGCCGACTTTTTAGCAGGCACACTCGATGAGTTGACCTTTAAAACGATGCGCGTGCCTTTTGGCGTGTATGAACAAAGAGAAGCCAACACTTTTATGGTACGTATTAAACTAGCAGGTGGAATCTTAACCCCTGTACAGCTTTTAAGTTTAGCCAGTTTGGCTGAAAAATATGCGCACGAAGCGATTCACATTACTACGCGTGGTGGCGCACAATTGCACTATGTCAAGATCGAAGATATTATCAGCATTATTGAAACCTTGCACAGCATTGGTCTCAGCGGTCGCGGTGGCGGTGGTAACACCGTGCGCAATATCATGGCAGACCCACTCGCAGGCACTGCTCAAGATGAAGTGTTTGATGTCTCGCCTTACGCGCTTGCTTTAACTTCTAAAATGTTAGAACAAAAAGACTCGTTTGCACTTCCTCGCAAATTCAAAATCACCTTTAGTGGCTCTGAAGCAGACCGTGGTTACGCGACGATTCACGATGTAGGCTTTATCGCGAAGATTCAAGATGGTATCAAAGGCTTTAAACTCTTTACTGCGGGTGGTATGGGTGCAAAATCTCGTTTAGGGACAAAATTGCGTGATTTCGTGCCTGACACGGAGGTCTTTTTATACTCACAAGCCATCAAACAAGTGTTTGATAAATACGGCAACCGTAAAAACAAACATGCCGCGCGTCTTCGCTTTTTATTTGAAGATTTGGGACTGGAAGAGTTTAACAAACTCCTAGAAGTGGAACTAAACGATGTACGCGCCAAAGGTGACTGGAAGATGGAGATTGAAGCGATTGAGCGAACTGTGGGCGATACCACGCATGAGCCTTTTAGCGTGCCTAAAAACATTTCAAAATGGTGGAATCGTTATGTCTATGCACAAAAACAAGCGGGACTTTATGGCTGTAAAGTGCCTGTGCATTTAGGGGATATTCATTTTGAAAACGCTAGAGCACTTGCCAATGCTTTACTTCTGTTTGGTGAAGATGTGCTTCGTTTTACAGGCGATCAAAATCTCTACATTCGCAATCTCACTGCACATCAAATGGCAAGTTTGCATGACATCTTGCAGAAATTTTCTGTTGAAGTTTCCAAACCAACGCTTTTTGGTGATATGGTCGCATGTACAGGTGCAGCAACATGTCAGCTTGGCATTGCTCGTCCCAGAGGTGCAGTGGATGCGATTCAAAAACGCCTCGATAAGCTTTTGGATACGAAAGATTATGATCTTATTCAAGGTTTTAAAATTCATCTCTCAGGATGTCCTAATAGCTGTGGAAAACACCTTATCGGCGACCTAGGATTTTTTGGAAAAGTGCAACGTCATGAAGGCTATTCTTACCCTGCATATAACGTGGTTGCAGGCTCTCGCACAAGTGGCGATGGTAGTGTGTATGCCCAAAAAGCGGGTGATGTTGCGGCATTTCATGTGCCTGCTTTTGTGGAAGAAGTGTTGGATACATGGCTTAACCATGTAAAAGCATATGAAAGCTTTGCTGACTGGATTGATGATGGGGGACTTGCCATCATCACCGAAATCAGCAAAAAATATGTTGATATTCCTTCGTTCAAAGAGGATAAAAATCCGTATTTTGACTATGATGCGGTTGAACTCTTCTCCTCAAAAGGTAGAGGAACGGGTGAATGTAGTGCAGGGATGTACGACCTTATCGAAGCCGACAAAAAAGCGCTCAAAGAAGCACTGGAAAAAGAAGAAAAAGATTTTGAGTTGATTCGTCTTTTATCGGCACGTATGCTTTTAGTCACACGAGGCGAAGATGCACGCGATAAAGCAGGTGTTTTTAAAGCGTTTAAAACGCATTTTATCGACACAACGCTACTCAACGCCTACTTTGGCACCATACTAGAAGGCGATGCCGATGAAAAAGCGATAGAGCTTGCAGAAGAGGTCATGAAGCTCTATGAAACGATGGATCATACGCTTAAATTTGCAAAAGAAAAGGAGTTAGTGCCTAAAGAAGAAAAATCAGTGCACTTTAAAGATCTCAGTGGCGTAGCATGCCCGATGAATTTTGTTAAAACCAAAATGGAACTCTCAAAAATTAAAAGCGGCGAAATTTTGGAAATTTTACTCGACGATGGTGCGCCGATAGACAATGTTCCAAAATCCGTCGCAGGCGAAGGACACAAAGTGGAAGCCACCACCAAAGAAGGCAATGGCTGGCGCGTAAGGATCGTGAAAAAATGAGTACCTTAGGTATTGCGCTAACGCCCAAAAAAACGCTTCTCATTGGTGCAGGCAAAGTCGCTGCCCAGAAAGCGCGCGTGCTCGACAGCCTTAATTTTGCGTATGAGATTGTGGCGCAAGAAGTTTTGGACGACTATTTTGCGTCCAAAACATTTACATGTAAATCGTTTGAAGATAAAGATGCAAAGGGGTTTGAGGTGATTATCGACGCAACAGGCAATGAGCAGGTGACTGCGCGTTTGGTTGCCCTTAAACCCGTGCTTCACTTTTGGCTCAATGTCGTCGATGTCCCCGAACTGTGTGATTTTTACTTTAGCGCGCTTACGCGTCGAGGTGAGCTTCAAGTCGCGGTCAGCAGTGGTGGGAGTTCACCCACACTCGCGCAAGTGATTCGTGATAAGATCGAGCGGATTTTACCACGCGATCTTACATCGTTGATTGAGCGTTTGAAAAACGAGCGCAAAAAGCCTGAGCGTGATTTGGAAAAATTGCGTGCCATTGCCAAAGAGGGTGTGGGAAAAGTTTTTCTCATCAGCTGTGGTACGGGCTATGTGGGCAATCTTACGTTAGATGCTTTAAATGCATTTGAACTGCTTGATGTGGCACTGGTGGATGCGCTGGTCTCAGAGGAGATTAGAGCACTTATTCCGCTTACATGTAAAGTGGTGGACGTGAGCAAAAAGAAAGGGTTTCACTCCAAAAGCCAAGACGAGATCAACGCACTTTTGGTTGAATACGCCAAGCAAGGGCTTGTTGTCGGACGGCTAAAAGGGGGCGAAGCGCTTTTATTTGGTCGTTTGGGTGAAGAAAAGCATGTTTTAAGCACGCATGGCATCACGTTTGAAGTGATTAACGGCGTCAGTTCCGCGTTTCGTTCATGCACCGTTTCAGGCATTGTACCAACGATTCGTGACATCTCCAAAGGTGTGACCATCGTTTCAGCGCACCTAAGAGAGAGCTTGTTTAACGATGATTGGGTGCATATTTTAAAACAGCCTTTACATACAGTCATTGTTTTAATGGCGCACAGTTTTGCTGGTAAAATTGAAGCTTCTATCGCAAAAGAAGGCATCGATGCAAACCTTCCTGCTGCGTTTGTCTCAAAAATAGACCTACCTGAGCAAGTGACTATAGTAGGAACTGTGGGAAAATTAGATAAAATGGCAACACTCTGTGCCACACCAGCGGTCTTAATCATCGGTGAGTGCGTGGCACGTGAGAACATAGTGCCCGCCGAGAATAGCGGAAAAATAATTTACATGTAAAAAATGCAGAAAGTAAATCAGCTTCCGAAACAAACCCTCACGTAACATGGTTGAGGCACGACGGGAACCCCGAAATGCTCACGCTTATGCGTCCCGTCGGCTCAAAGTGTTTTGTTCAGGTTTTTTCTACGCGCTTTACTTTGCAAAGAAAAGGATATTTTATGGGATTTACCACCAAAGCATTGCATGCCAAACCATCGCACAAAGACCAGCATGGCGCAATGCGCTTCCCTATCTACCAAAGTTCAGCGTTTGAATTTGAAAAAGCGGAAGATTTAGAAGCGGTTTTTAAAGGTCAAAAAGCGGGGCATGTTTATTCACGCTCTTCCAACCCCTCTATCGAAGAGTTTGAACTCAAAATTAAAGCGGTGAGTGGTGCATTTGGCGTGGTTGCAACAGCAACAGGTATGGCGGCTATCTCTAATGCGCTCTTTGCGCTTTTAAAAAGTGGTGATAACATCATCACCACCAAGTACCTATTTGGCAACACGCTTTCACTGTTTCAAACGTTATTGAGCGATTTTGAGGTGGAAGTGCGTTATGTCGATTTGAGCGATTTGGAGGCAATTAGGGCGAGCCTTGATGCTAAAACACGCTTTTTGTTTTGCGAGAGTGTGAGCAATCCCCAACTTATCGTGCCTGATTTTAATGCTATTAAAAGTATTTTAAAAGAGCACCACGTGCCTCTCATCGCCGATACAACCGCAACACCATGGAACATTTTTGATGCCAAAAAACACGGTGTGGATATTGAGATTATCTCCGCAACCAAGTACATTAGCGGTGGTGGACATGTTTTGGGTGGGTTAATTGTCGATAATGGCACATTTAATTGGAAAAACCATGCGAATTTAGAGTCTTATTACAAAAAATTTGGACCCAATGCCTTTATCGCACGTCTTCGCAAAGAGACCTATCGAAACTTAGGGGCTTCGCTTTCACCACAAAGTGCGTATTTACTCTCTTTAGGGATTGAAACAATGGATCTAAGAGTGCAACGAAGCTGTCAAAATGCCCTAGCGGTGGCAAAACATCTGCAAACAAAAGCCGAAATCATCCATGTGGAATATCCTTTTTTAGAAACTTCAACTCAGTATGCCAACGCATCCAAACAGTTTAGTGCAGGTGGGGGCATCATCAGTTTTAGTTTTAACGATAAAGAATCCGCTTATGCGTTTTTAAACCGTCTGAATATCATCAAACGAGGCACAAACGTCCAAGATAACAAATCCTTGGCGATTGCGACGTACCATACGATTTATGCCGAATATTCTGATGAACAGAAGGTGGGATATGGACTGAGTGAGGGCATGATTCGTCTTTCTGTTGGCATTGAAGATGTGGAAGATTTGATCGAAGACATTGATCAAGCGCTCAAAGTATAAATAAAAGGTAGATAAAGTAAAGATGATGTAAAATTTTTATCATGGTGCTGGTGTAGCTCAGCTGGTAGAGCAGTTGATCCGTAATCAACAGGTCGGGGGTTCGAGCCCCTTCACCAGCTCCATCTCTTCTGCGCTTCTGTAAAATTGGTATCCCTATTTTTAAGACTTTTCTTTAAGGTGCCCCATTGTTGGGCTAATTCACAAAGACACGTAAAGACTTTTACTCTTTAGACGTCAAAATAAAAGAGGTTTTATATATGAAAGTTGCATTATTACTCAGTGGTGGCGTAGATTCAAGCTACTCTGCTTATCTGCTCAAAGAGCAAGGTCATGAAGTCATTGGAATTTATCTCAAACTCCATGACGATGAAAATAAACACAGGGTTAACATTGCCAATGTGGAAAAAGTGGGAAAAAATTTAGGCATACAAACGCACATCATTGATGCGAAAGCGCTCTTTAAAGAGCATGTGTATGATTATTTTGTAAACGCTTATGAACAAGGATTCACACCTAATCCATGTGCATTTTGTAACCCTCGTATGAAATTTGGGTTTGCCTTTGATAAGGCCATAGAGATGGGATGTGAAAAAATTGCAACTGGGCATTATGCGCGGGTAAAAGAGGGGCACATTCAAGAAGCATATGACATGAGCAAAGACCAAAGCTACTTCCTCTTTGGCTTGAAAAAAGAGGTGATTGAAAAAATAATCTTCCCTCTTGGTGGTATGTTAAAATCAGATATCAAACCTTTGGCGTTTGAAAAGCTTCCATGGCTTGGAACATTGGAGAGTTACAAAGAGTCTCAAGAAATCTGTTTTGTGGAGAGCACCTACATCGACATTCTCAAACGCCATACTAATGTTGATCAAAAAGGTGTCATTAAAGATATAAACGGCAAAGTGATCGGTGAGCATAAAGGCTACATGCACTACACCATCGGTAAGCGAAAAGGCTTAACCATCGGTGGCGCACATGATCCGCATTTTGTGGTTGGCATTGATGCCAAAACCAATACGGTGATTGCTGGAACCAAAGAGGATTTGAAACAAAATAGCGTTATGGCTGAGAATTTTTCACTTCCACGTGATTTTAAAGAGGGTGAATATAGCGTTAAAGTCCGCTATAGAAGTCCAAAAACAAAAGCACATATCAAAGTGGTGGATGGCAAAATTATAGCCACGTTAGAAGAGAGTGTTTACGGGCTTGCAAGTGGACAAGCATTAGTTGTGTATGATGAAGATTTAGTTATGGGTGGCGGATGGATTCAAACGTGAGAGTGTAAAGAATGTTGGATGATATAGCGTGTTGATTTTCATCTGCCAAGGAGCGCACATGACCCAGATGAAAAAAACACTGATTCGCACAGCATAATTGCTTATTTGATAAGCCGATACCCTTCTCCAGCCACGCTCTCTAAAAAAGGTTCATTGATTTTTTTCCGCAAACGAAGAACAAGATTTTTAAGAGCTGCTTCGCTCATGATGGTATCGGTATAGACCTCATTTTCAATCATCTCTTTGGTGATAATGATAGAGGGGTTTGTCACAACCAGTTTTAAAAATCGCACCTCTTTGGGAGTGAGTTCTTTGGTTTCTTTGTCACGAATAAGTATATGATTGGTGGTATCAACATACGTTGTTGCAGTAATAGGAAAACAGTGTTGATGGAGATTTTCCAAAATAGTATTAATCTTAGTGAGTGCAAGCGTAAATTCTTTCAGTGTAATGGGTTTCATAAGATAATGGGTAAGTCCTAAAGGAATTGCTTTAAATAAAAAATCTTCATCCTTGTGGGCACTAAGAACCATAATGGGCATTTTACTATCGCGAGATCTTACATACTCGATGCAATCAAGCCCATTGCCATCGGGTAATATAACATCGCATAACACCGTATGAACCTCTTTTGTATCAAAAATATTTCTCGCTTCTGCAATGGTAGAAGCGTGGTATATCGTCTTAAAATAGG
Organism: Sulfurospirillaceae bacterium; assembly: GCA_028693565.1. Taxonomy (GTDB): domain Bacteria; phylum Campylobacterota; class Campylobacteria; order Campylobacterales; family Sulfurospirillaceae; genus Sulfurospirillum. The sequence goes on from JAQUVE010000051.1 coordinate 11,143, forward strand.
GGGTTAAAAACTCTAGCGTATGGGTAGCAAAACGGACATTATCTTCCACAAATAATAGATTAAATTTTTGGAGACCGCGAAGAATCATTACATAACCACCATACATTTTGTGCCATCTTCAAAAGGCTCCAGTGTAATACTTCCATGATTTTTTTCAGCGATAATTTTACTCATATATAAGCCAATGCCAGAATTTTTTGTTGAACTATGAAATGGTTTAAAAAGGTCTTCTCGTATGGCATTGTTTATACCACCAGCATTATCAGTAATGCTGACTAAGGAGCGGTCATCTGCTTGACTAATAGTAATAACGACTTTTGGATTTTTGGTTTTATTGGTGATATGAGCGTCTTTAGCATTGGTCAATAAATTGAGAATAATCTGTGCATATTCATTGGCATTTCCATAAGCTTTAGGTGTTTTTTCTTTGCAGATTTCAAGCGTAATATTGTGATAGTCATACGTAGCAGAGACAATATTTGAGGCTTGGTGGATAACATCATCGACTGAAAAAAAGCTATCTTGAGTGATAGGTTTGTAAAAATCTTGGAACGTTAGAATAGTATCGGACATAAATTTTATGATTTGCTCCACTTGTTCACACGTGTGATAAAGAGCTTTAGGTTCAAGCGGTGTTCCTTGTTCAAGTTTCCCCAATAAGGATAAGTTGATCGAACCTAACTCACTCAAAGGTTGTTTCCATTGATGAGCGATGTGCATCAACATCTCTCCAATAGATGCCTGTTTAGCATGTTGATGAAGCATCTGATCTTGTAAACGATTCCGTTGAATTTCCTCTTCGACACGTTGTTCTAAATGGTGCTGATAGTTTTGAAGTTCCAAATGGGTTTTGACACGGGCTAAAAGCTCAACAGGGTTAAAAGGCTTAGTCACATAATCAACTGCGCCATATTCAAACCCTTTTTTAATATCATCTTCACTGGTTTTGACAGTAATAAAAATAATTGGAATATTTTTACTGTTTTCATCTGTTTTAAGTTTTTGGCACACCTCATAACCATCCATATCAGGCATCATAATATCAAGCAAGATAAGATCTATGGGTTCATTTTTAACAATATCTAAAGCATCTTGACCATTTAAAGCAGGTATAACATCGTATTGTTTTAAAATACTGATTAGAATATCAACATTGATTTCGGTATCGTCTACCACAAGAATCGTCTGTTTTTTCTGCATTTTATGACCTTTTAGTAATTTACAGTATTATACAGAAGTATGGTCTCAATCTGGTCTTAAAGTCACTAAAAAGTTTTTTAAGACCCTTTTGAGACTTTAATTTGATAAAATAATTTTTAGAAATTATAGCTTAAGGAGACCTTGTGCGCCTATTTTCTTTTTTACTTACGCTACTACTTTTTTCTTCATCTGCTTTTGCAGAACCCTTAGAAAAGGTATCGTTGCAATTGCAATGGAAACATCAATTTGAATTTGCGGGGTTTTATGCGGCGAAAGCCAAAGGCTTTTATCAAGAAGCAGGACTGGATGTCTCTATCTATGAGTATGAAAATGGTATAGATATCATGGAGGAAATAAATAGTGGCAAAAAAGATTTTGGAGTTTGGGGTTCGGGACTCATTAAAGAGTGGATGGATGGAAAGCCTATTGTGCTTCTGGCCAATTACTTTAAGCGTTCTCCTTTAGCCATTGTTACTAAGCCTGATATTGTTTTACCCTCAGGATTGAAAGGGAAAAAACTGATGGCTTCAGCCGATGATTTTAACAGTGCTGGTTATCGACAAATGTTTAGAGCGTATCAACTGGAGAGCAAAGATATTATCTATATGCCTCCAAGTTTTGATATCAATGATTTTATTGATGGTAAAGTAGATGCTTATTCCGTATTTTTAACCAATGAGCCTTTTTTCTTACAACAAAAGATGGTTCCTTATAATGTTCTAGACCCAAGTAACTCAGGCGTAGAGATGTACGATGTGAATCTTTTTAGTTCTCAGAGATTGACAAAGAAAAATCCAAAAATGCTCAAGGCTTTTATTGAGGCAAGCAATAAAGGGTGGAAGTATGCAATTGAGCATCAAGAAGAGATTGTTGATTTGATTTTAAAAGAGTATAACACGCAGCATAAGAGCCGAGAAGCACTCTTGTTTGAAGCGAGAGAAAGTATTAAATTTATTTTGGCCAAAAGTTATCCAATCGGTAGTATTGATGCTGAAAAAGTTCGTAAAATTGGGCAATTATTTATTGAAATGGATTTGGCAAAACAAGTATCATCGTATGAACCTTTTATCTTTGAAGCAATCAAAAAGCGTGATTCAACTATCGCCTTTACGAAAGAAGAAGAGCGTTTTATGGATGCACATCCACATATTAGTTTAGGGGTTATGAGTGATTTCAGTCCTTTTTCCTATACGGAAAATGGTCATTTTAAAGGATATGTTAATGACCTATGCCAGCTTATAACACGCAAGACAGGTATTATTTTTGATACAAAAATTGATACATGGCCCAATAATATTGAACAGTTTAAGCAAAAAAAGATTGATATGATAGCAGACATCTCGTATAAAGAAGAGCGCAAAGCCTTTACGCTCTTTACGCAACCTTACTATGAGATACCAACCGTTGTTTTTGTACGGGATGATTTTGGAGCTTATAATGGCTTGGAGAGTTTAAAAAGAAAAAAAGTTGGTATTGTTAAAGATGTTTTTTACGCTAAAGAACTTAAAGCGCTTAAAACTATGGATTTGGTAGAATTTGACTCTTCTGAAGAGTTAACTAAGGCGCTTAGTTTTCGGAAAATTGATGCGATTATTATGAATTTATCAGTCATTAATTACTATATCAAAAAAAATAATCTTATTAATATTGTGATTGTAGATGAGTTTGTGATGCCAGGGGTTAACAAAGAAGATTTACGTTTTGGAGTACGTCCTGATTGGCCTATTTTGCAAAGTATTGTACAAAAAGCGTTAGAGAGTATGACGACCAGAGAAAAGTCGACGTTAGTAAGTGAGTGGATTGGCGCAAAATTTGAGGATAAAATAACCAAAGCGCAACCAGATATCCCTAAAGTTGTTTTTGATACAAAAGAACAAGCGTATCTTCATCAAAAAGGGGTCATTAAAATGTGTATTGACCCTTCATGGATGCCCTTTGAACGCATCGATGAAGAGGGAAAACATACAGGTATGGTGGCTGATTTAATGGCATTAATACAAGAGCGCTCCGGTATCAATGTTAGCTTAGTTCCTACAAAAAGTTGGGAGGATAGCTTACAAAAAGCGAATGAGCGTCAGTGTGATATTTTATCTTTAGCAATGAAAACACCTGAGCGGTTCAAATATATGGATTTTACAACACCTTATTTAACATTCCCTTTAGTCATTGCGACAAAAAATAAAGAGATATTTGTGGATAGTTTAGAATCCATTATTGATAAAAAAATAGCTCTTGTTAAAGGGTATGCTTTTAGTGAAATCCTAAAAAAGCGTTACCCTTCTATGCAGATTGTGGAAGTCGATTCTGTTGAAGCTGGACTCAATATGGTTCAAGAGGGAAAAGTTTATGGCTTTATTGATACGATAGCAACTATTGCCTATACCATCCAAAAAAATGCAATGTACGATATCAAAATTGCTGGAAAATTTGAAGACACATGGCAGCTTAGCATTGCCACACGTAATGATGAGCCTCTTTTGCATTCGATTTTTGAAAAAGCAGTGAGTGCCATCAGTGATACTGAAAAGCAACAAGTTTATAATAAATGGATTAGCGTACGATTTGAACAAAGTGTTGATTATTCTCTGATGTGGAAAGTTCTTTTAGGTGCAGGATTGTTCTTAATTCTATTTATCTGGCGTAATCGTCAGCTTTCAACTTTTAATAAACAACTTCAAGAAGCTAAAATCAAAGCAGAAGAAGCAACCCAAGAAAAATCAAATTTTTTAGCCAATATGAGTCATGAGATACGAACACCGATGAATGCCATCATTGGTATGACGTATTTATTGGACCAAACAGAGCTCAGTGGTGCACAGCATGATTATGTGCGTAAAATTGAGAATGCTTCCAAATCGCTTTTGGGTGTTATTAATGATATTTTGGATTTCAGTAAAATTGAAGCTGGAAAACTCGAAATTGAAAAAATACCTTTTAATTTACACAGTGTGATTGAAAATGTAGCAACCTTAGTTGAAATCAAAGCCAATGAAAAAGGGCTTGAATTTGTGGTCTCTTATGACCATGCTATTCCTATGGAATTTATAGGTGACCCTTTGCGATTAGGGCAAATATTAATTAACCTTACGAACAATGCGATTAAATTTACCGCTCATGGCGAAGTAGGTATCTATATCACTAAAAAAGCAGAAAATCGCTTTTTATTTGAAGTCAAAGATACAGGTATTGGATTAAGCGAAGAACAACAAGCCCGCCTGTTTAGGTCTTTCTCGCAAGCGGATACCAGTACCACACGCAAATATGGAGGAACAGGGCTCGGACTTGCCATTTCTAAACAGCTCGTTGAGATGATGGAAGGAAAGATTTGGGTTGAGAGTAAAGAGGGCGAAGGGAGTAATTTTGCGTTTGAAATTTCTTTGGAAGAAGTCACGGATAAAGTAGAATCACGGATACAATTTAGTGGTAAAAAAGTCTTAATCGTTGATGACACCCCTTCATGGCAGCAGATTTTGATGCGTCATTTGAGTGGCTTTAAAGTCGATATTAGCGTGGCGAGTAGTGGGAAAGAGGCATTAGAGATTTTAGCTGCATCGGATGAAAAATTTGATCTTATTTTGATGGATTGGAAGATGCCTGAGCTTGATGGTATTGAAACGGCTAAACGCATTCGAGAAGAGATCAATCAAGTACCTCCAACCATTATTATGGTCAGTGCTTATCGTCAAGAGGCCATTGTGCATGCCGCCAAGGCGCAAGGTATTGATGTCTTTTTACAAAAGCCGATTGACCCTTCTTTGTTGCATAGTATTATTTTGGATGTTTTTGGCGCGGGTATTGTGCATCAACAAAAAAGTATTACACAAGCGCATTCGCTCAAATCAAAATTAACCACTTTGTCAGGAAGTCATATTTTATTGGTTGAAGATAATGCATTGAACCGTGAAATCATCCATGGAATGCTCTCTTTTAGTGGTATCATCATTCAAGATGCGTCCAATGGAAAGGAAGCAGTTGAGCTTTACAGTGCTAATAGATCCTTGTATGAGCTTATTTTGATGGATATTCAAATGCCTATAATGGATGGATATGAAGCCACAAAAATTATTCGCTCATTGGATCAAAAAATTCCAATTATTGCGTTAACAGCGAATGCCATGGTAGCGGATATTCAAAAAACGCAATCGTATGGTATGAATGAGCATCTGAATAAACCTATCGAAGTCGAAAAACTTTTTGGTGCATTACTCTCTTATATTACTGCAAAACAGGCTGAAAGTCATGTTGTATCTGAAGTGCAAGAAAAAGAGGCATATGATTTAAGTTTTCAAAGTATTGATGTGGCAAAAGGGCTTTCGCATATGATGAATGACCGAGCTTTATATGAGAAGATACTGAAAGATTTTGCAAATGAATACGCAAATAAAGGTACTGAAATCGAGGTCATGATACAAGAACACGATAATAATGCAAAGCGGCTTCTGCATACGATAAAAGGGCTTAGTGCTAACATAGGCGCTTTGAGTTTACATTCTTGTGTGGTGAGTTTAGAAGCCAGTTTGAGCTTTGAGGAAGTTCCTTTATTTCAACAAGAACTTAAACGAGTGATTGAAGAGATTAAGTCCAGTCGTTTATTTGATCTGCAAGAAGCAATTGAAGAAGATAAAGAGAAGATTGAGCACGCAGTTTTAATAGAGCTTATCCAAGAGCTCAAAGAGACACTCGCTAAACGAAGGCCTCAGTTGTGTTTACCTGTTTTGGAGCGATTAAATAGTTATGCGCTTGACTCCAAAACACAGATACTTTATGATGAGATGATGCCAATGGTTAAAAAATATAAATTTCAAGAGGCTATGAATTTGTTGCTTGAGTATACAAAGGATGAACATGTTGCAGAGTAAAAAAACGATTTTAATTGTGGATGATACTGAGTCCAATATTGATATGCTGCTGGCTATTCTTAAAGAGTATGATACCGTTGTTGCAACCAGTGGTGAAGATGCTTTGATGATCTTAGAACAAGAGGCGATTGATTTAGTGCTTTTAGATATTATCATGCCAGGAATTGATGGTTTTGAAGTATGTAGGCGTATTAAGCAAAATCCAGAATGGCATAATA
>JAQUVE010000052.1 GCA_028693565.1 Sulfurospirillaceae bacterium
AGGTGTGCTAGCGCTTCTAAAAGATGTCCTGTGCCGATGACATTGACATCATAAATTAAAGAGGCATTTTTTTCTGCTACAAAAGCAATACCCGCTAGATGTATCACAAAATCAGGAGCAACTTGATGCACAATCGTTTCGATTTCTATGCGTTTAGTGATATTGCATGTAAAGATATTTGGTTTTTCTGATGTTGTTAAAGAGGTACCATAAACTTCATATCCCCTCTTTTGTAGAAGCTGTTCTAAATGCGCTCCCGTAAAACCTTCAAGACCAGTAATCAGAACTTTTTGCTTCAAAATGAAAATCCTGCGGCATTACGTTTCAAATCAGCTTTAACCATCATAGCGCAAAGTTCTTCTAGCGTTGTTTTGGGTTCCCAACCCAAGATGTCTTTGGCTTTTTGTGGATTTCCGATCAGTAATTCTACTTCTGCGGGACGGTAAAATTTAGGATTAACTTTGACAACGGTTTTACCTGTTTTTACATCAATAGCTGTTTCTTCTTCACCAGTACCTTCAAATTTTAGCTCTATATTGGCCGCTTTAAACGCCATAGTTACAAAATCTCTCACTGTTTCAGTACGGTTGGTGGCAAGTACAAACGTATCAGGTTTGTCAGCTTGCAAGATACGCCACATTCCCTCAACATACTCTTTTGCAAATCCCCAATCACGTTTTGCATCCAAATTTCCAAGTTCCAGAATATCGAGTTTTCCTAGGCTAATTTTTGCTACGGCATCAGTGATTTTACGGGTGACAAACTCACGTCCGCGAAGAGGTGACTCATGGTTAAATAAAATACCACTGGCTCCAAAAATATTATAAGATTCACGGTAGTTGAGTGTCATCCAATGTGCATATAGTTTAGCAATACCATAAGGGCTACGAGGATAAAATGGTGTAGTCTCTTTTTGAGGAATCTCTTGCACTAGCCCAAACATCTCTGAAGTACTCGCTTGATAAAACTTGATATTTCTATCAACGATGCGGATAGCTTCCAGTAAATGCACTGCACCAAGACCAGTGATATGTGCTGTGGCTAAAGGTTGTTCAAACGAAACGCCCACAAAACTTTGAGCCGCAAGGTTGTAAATCTCATCAGGCTTGATCTGCGCTACCATGCGAATAGTTGCGGATTGATCGGTTAAGTCATATTCAATTAAATGCAAATGAGGATTGTTATGCACACCAAGCTCTTCAATGCGCCAAAAATTAACGGAGCTTGTGCGTCTATACGTGCCATATACTTCATAATTTTTTTCAAGTAAAAGCTGGACTAAGTAGGCCCCATCTTGACCAGTTATACCAGTAACGATAGCTTTTTTCATTAAATACCTTTTTTAAGATTTATATAAAATCATATAACACAATTTATGTTAGGTTTAATATGATTAATTAATAGAAGTAATTACTTAATCCTTATTTTAGTGAACTAAGATATAATAATCGCTTAATTACAAATAAGTCAATCTTTAAGTTTTATGGAAGTTTTATGGTTTATATCGATTGTACATCAACGCATGCTATTAATATGTTAACAGGGATACAAAGAGTAGTTTTCAATGTAATAGACCAAATGCAATCTGATCCAGAAATAAAAAAAAATATTCAACCTATAATATTATCTAATCATGGGTTTGTAGCTATTGAAGGGCTTATACCACATCAATATACGCATCAATCTGACAAACAAGAGATTCAACATCCTTCATTATCTCCTAAAACGTTAGAAACCTTCAAATTATTTTTAAGAAAATTCCCTATTGTTTATCAAGTGGCAAAAAAAGCATTTTTTGTCTTTAAAAGATTTTCTATAGCACGGCAAATTACAAAACAAAAAATAAATTTTACACGTAACGATACAGTGTTATTTTTAGATGCGACATGGAGTATCCCTATTTGGGAAGAGATACAGCGAGCGAAAAAATCACAGGCTAAAATTATTTTTGTAATTTATGATTTGATTCCGATACGATTTTCTCATTTTTGTGATAGTGCTCACCGAGAAGAATTTATCACATTTTTTAAACGAACTTTGGATTACGCTGATGGGTATTTAGGCATTTCTCAAACAGTGATGAATGATGTAAAAGACTATGTCTCAACAATAGAACACACAAGATCTAACGATATCAACTATGATTATTTTTATTTAGGTGCAGACTTTTCTACCAATACGGATAAAATGCATAATGGAATAAGGCAGGAAATAGTTGATTTTTTTAATGACGACACGCCCATTTTTCTAACAGTATCTACTATTGAACCTCGTAAAAATCATGCACTTATTTTGGACGCATTCAATCATTTATGGGACAGTAAACAAAATATTAAGTTATGCTTTATTGGCAAAGTGGGTTGGAAAATCCAAAAATTTATATCTCAAATTAGAGCGCATCCTATGAATGGCACGCAATTTCTAGTAATACACGATGCGAATGATGCAGAATTAAAGTATGCATATCAGCATGCGCGTGGCTTGATTTTTGCGTCTTTAGCAGAAGGGTTTGGTTTGCCGATCATTGAAGCTGCAAATTATCACTTGCCTGTGTTGGCAAGTGATATTCCTATTCATAAAGAAATTGGTAGACAAGAGATCGATTATTTTGAATCAAACAATGTAAAGGCTCTCATCTCTAAGATACGTGAAATGGCCAATAAACCTAAAAAAACAGTACAATTCTCATGGTTAACATGGGAACAGAGTGCTCATATGCTCTGGAATAAAATCTCCAATAAAGACTTAATTTAAATTATCAAGGCTAATATCTCGATGACAAATATAATTTTATGTGGCGGAAGTGGAACCAGATTGTGGCCAGTTAGTCGCACTTTGATGCCGAAACAGTTTGTAAAATTTTTTAATGATTTATCTCTTTTTCAGCTTACATGTAGACGAAATGGCAAAATATGTGATGAACAATTAATCATTTCTAGTGCTGAACTCTACTTTCTCGCATTGGATCAACTAGACGGGCTCAATACATCCATAAACGGTACTCATAATTCAAAATTTCTTCTTGAAACGATTGCTCGCAATACGGCTCCTGCTATTGCATTGGCATGTATGGCTCTTGATGAAGATGAAGTTGTATTGGTAACGCCAAGTGACCATCTTATAAAAGATGAAAGAAACTATTTTGAAGCAGTTAACAGAGCCACAGAATTAGCACAAGAAGGTTATCTTGTTACCTTCGGCATAACTCCTACGTATCCAGAAACTGGGTTTGGCTACATTGAAGCGCATGGTGAAGATGTGAATGCATTTTATGAAAAACCTAGTTTTGAAATAGCGCAACAATACATTTCCGCAGGGAATTATTTTTGGAATAGTGGTATGTTTTGTTTTAAAACAAAACATTTTTTAAATGAACTTAAATACTATTCTCCAGAAATTTTTAAAGCATGCAAACAAGCTTATGCATGTGCAGTCAAAGATGCATTAACCATTCGCATAAAGTATGATGATATGGCAAAAATTCCTGAAGATAGCGTTGATTATGCCGTGATGGAAAAAAGCGATAAAATCAAAGTGATAGAGTGTGATTTTGGATGGAGTGATGTGGGAAGTTTTGATGCTTTGTATGAAGAATTTCCAAAAGATATAAATGGAAATACGCTATGCCAAAAACACGTTAACATTAACAGCAATAATAATTTGATTATGGCAAGTACTCGTAAAATTTCAACTATTGATATTGATGATTTGATTATTGTTGATACCCCTGATGCTCTTTTGATTTCCAAGAAAGGATCTTCTCAAAAAGTAAAAAATGTTGTAGCTGAACTTAAAAAACGAAATACTGATATTCACAACATCCATTTAACAGTACATCGTCCTTGGGGAACATACACTGTTCTTGAAGATACCGCTGGCTATAAAATCAAGCGTATTGTTGTAGCTCCTGGAAAAAAATTAAGTCTCCAAAAGCATCTTCATCGTAGTGAACATTGGGTGGTGGTAAGTGGTGTAGCAACAGTGACGGTTGGTACTGAAACATTAATGGTTAAACCCAATGAGTCTACATACATCAAAAGAGGAGAGCTTCATCGTTTAGCAAATGATGGAGATATACCCATTATATTGATTGAAGCACAAGTGGGAGAGTATACAGGTGAAGATGATATTATTCGTATTGAAGATGAATACGACCGTTCATGAAACATTTTAAAGTTATTTGGGCTTATCGATATTTCATTATAAGTTCTATTATCACAGAATTTCGCACAAAATTTGTTCGCAGTCGTTTAGGTGCAATTTGGATGATAGCACACCCTTTGGCGCAAGTGGCTATTTATGCATTGGTTCTTTCTGCTGTGTTATCAACAAAATTTCCTGGTGTTCAAAGTCAATACGCTTATGCAGTATATTTAATGGCAGGAATGCTTGCATGGACGCTTTTTGCAGAAGTCTTTAGTCGTAGTTTAACAATTTTTATCGATAATGGCAATTTACTTAAAAAAATGTCTTTCCCTAAGATAGCACTTCCTCTAATCGTTTTTGGAACAGCAATTATTAATAATTTGTTACTTTTAATATCAATTTTAGTTGTCTTTGGGATTTTGGGGCATCCTCTATTTTTATCATTAATATGGTTGATATTGTTAATTAGTTTAACCTTATCACTTGCTGCCGGTCTTGGTCTAATAGCAGGAATTATGAATGTATTTATACGTGATATAGGTCAAATGATGCCTATTGTGTTGCAGTTTTGGTTTTGGCTAACACCTGTTGTATATGTTTCATCCATTATCCCCGAAAAATATAAGTATCTTTTGATGCTTAATCCGATGAGTTCTGTTGTTATGAGTTATCAAGATGTATTGCTTTATGGAAGAGCGCCCGATTTATTGACACTTATCTACCCATGTGGTTTAGCACTTCTAAGCTTATTCCTAGCATCATGGATTTACTATCGTGCTAATGAAGAAATGGCAGATGTCTTATGAATAAGTATGTTTTAGAAGTTTTAAATATAGGTAAAGCCTACCGCACTTATAAAAATGAGTGGCATAGAGTCTTATCGTGGTTTGGAATTGCCTCGAAAATGATTAAAGAACAATGGATTTTAAAAAATATTAATTTCACGATAAAAGAAGGCGAGGCGATAGGCATCGTTGGTCAAAATGGGGCTGGGAAAAGTACACTCTTAAAAATTATCACAGGTACTTTAAAACCAACAACAGGTCATTTCAATATTCACGGACGTATTGCAGCGATTCTGGAATTAGGTATGGGCTTTCATCCTGATTTAACAGGGCGAGAAAATGCTTATCACGCTTCAGGTCTTATGGGGTTTAGCAGAGAACAAATTGATGCAGTGATTGAACATATACATACATTTTCTGAGATAGGCGAGTACTTTGAACAACCTGTAAGAGTGTACAGTAGCGGTATGCAAGTTAGGGTGGCGTTTGCCGTTGCAACAGCTTATCGCCCTGAAATTTTAATTATTGATGAAGCCTTATCGGTAGGAGATACTTACTTTCAGCATAAAAGTTTTGAGCGTATTAGAGAATTTCAAAAACAAGGAACGACGTTATTGATTGTATCTCATGATAGAAGCGCCATTCAAGCGATATGTGATAGAGCAATTCTTTTAGATTCGGGGAGCATTATTAAAGATGGGGCGCCTGAAGAGGTGATGGATTTTTATAATGCTTTAATTGCTGATAAAGAAAATAAAACTATTTCCCAAATGCAAGATACAAATGGAAACATACAAACAGTTTCAGGAACGAAAGAAGCAACCGTTGAAGAAATCGCTTTATACAATAATAAGGACGAAAAAATTGAAATTGCGGGAGTAGGTGAACAAGTCTATTTAAAATTGAAAATCAAAGTGCATGAAGACATTTCTTCTTTAGTTCTTGGATACAGTATTAAAGATAGATTGGGACAGGTTCTCTATGGCACGAATACATGGCATACAAACCAAGTGATTTACAATCCAAAATCAGGTGAAATTTATGAAATAGTGATTTCTTTTATGGCAAATTTTGGAGTTGGAAGCTACTCGGTGCAAACAGCGTTAGTAGATAAAGAAACTCATTTGAGTGCCAACTATGAATGGAAAGATTTAGCATTGGTTTTTAGTATTATTAACAAAGATAAAACTTTTTTCACAGGCCTTTTATGGAATGAACCTATTGTAAGGATACAAAAAAATGAGCCTAATTAGTTATGCGCAAAATTGTGAAGATATTATGCTTTACAGAGCTTTACGTGATATCCCCAATGGCTTTTATATTGATGTTGGTGCAAATCACCCCGAAGAAGATTCGGTCACAAAGCTTTTTTATGATTTGGGCTGGACGGGAATCAATATCGAACCCGAAAGAGAATATTATGAAGCACTTCAGGTCAAAAGACCTAAAGATATAAATCTCAACATTGCCATTAGTGCTACGCAAAAACACATTGATTTTTTTGTCAGTAAAATAAGAGGTTGGTCGACTACCGAAATTTCAAATTTAGCACAACAAGAAAAAGAAAGTCTGGTTCATGAAAAACGCACAGTTATAGCAAATCGTTTAGATGACATAATCCAAAAATACGCTAAAGGAGAAATTCATTTTTTAAAAATCGACGTAGAAGGTGCTGAAAAAGATGTTTTAGAGAGTTTTTCTTTGGAAAAAATTCGCCCTTGGATTATCGTCATTGAAGCGATAAATCCTTTAACGCATGAAGATATATCTGGCGAATGGGAACATTTAATTTTGAATCATCGCTATATTTATGTTTATTGTGATGGCGTCAATAAATTTTATTTAGCAGAAGAAAACATTCACTTACAAAATCAATTTTTTTATCCATCTAACGTTTTAGATGATTTCATTGTTGCGGGATACCAAAATACATTAAATGCGTTAGAAGAACGAGAAATACAAATTCAGGCGTGCTTTCAGCAGATAGATGAGTTAACCCAAGAAATAGAAAGTATAAAGTTTAAAATGAATAATGGATGGGCACATTACCATACGGTTATCAATAGTCGGTCTTGGAAAATTACTAAACCATTAAGAATATTGACACGTATATTGAACACTTTATCCTCAAAAACTAAAAAATCCAACACACAAGAACACACGCCACATTTGGAAAGTTTCTCAACAAAAAACCTTTCTCAAGCAGAGTATGAAATCTTTACAGACTTAAAAAAGAAGGTATCACTAAAGGATGGTTTCAAAGAATGCGAATTGTAATTGATTTGCAAGGTGCTCAAACAGGAAGTGGGTTTAGAGGAATTGGCCGATATTCACTTTCGTTGAGTTTAGAACTGGTTAAACTAGCAGACCAGCACGAAATATACCTTTTTTTAAATACCAGTTTTCCTGAAAGTATTATGAAGCTTAAAGCGCTTTTTGAAGGAATGTTGCCCTCTGAAAATATTATTTTATTTAAACCTCCTTATGATTGTAGAGAATCTAAATATTCCAATAATGCACGAATGAAAGTCGCTGAGTATTTGCGAGAAGATGTGATTGCTAGGCTTAACCCAGACGTTCTTTTAGTGACAAGCTTGTTTGAAGGCTACAATGATGATGCCGTAACATCTATCGGCACACTCTACCCTCATATAAAAACAGCCGTCATTTTGTATGACTTAATCCCTTATATAAATCCTAAAGAGTACCTGCGCACAGCAAGCCAGAAAGGCTATTATTATCGAAAAATAGAGTCGTTGAAAAAAGCAGATATTCTTCTTTCGATTTCGAATGCATCAAAAGAAGAAGCTATTAAAATACTCTCACTTGACGATACTAAAATTATGAATGTTTCCTCTGCTCTTGATCCTATTTTTACAACCATGAAGGTTTCTACTCAGCAAAAAGAAGAAATACGAAAAAAATTCAATTTAAAAGACAATATTATACTATATGTGCCAGGTGGATTTGATGCACGTAAAAATTTTAAAAATCTTATTCGTGCTTATTCATTGCTTCCACGACGGATTAAACAAGAATCGCAATTAGTGATTGCAAGTAAAATTTGTGAACAAAACAAGAAAAAACTATTAACGTACGCTTTGCAGTCTGGGCTAAACGAAAATGATATTGTTATGACTGATTATCTCTCCGATATGGAGTTAATGGCACTTTATCATTGTGCAGCACTTTTTGTGTTCCCCTCTCTACATGAAGGTTTTGGGTTGCCTATTTTGGAAGCAATGTCGTGTAACCTTCCTGTGATTGGTTCCAACAACACTAGCATTCCAGAAGTGATTAATAACCAAGAAGCACTGTTTGATCCACACTCTATCTTGGAGATGTCGAAAAAAATGCAATTAGTGCTAGAAGATATACTCTTAAAAGAAAGATTACGCTCACATGCTAGTCAACAAATAAGACAATTTTCTTGGAAAGATACAGCCTCTAAAGTGCTTTCAGCTTTAGAAGCATTATCAACACAAAAAACCTCATTCCCTGAAAGCTTACCAGATATACAAAGTGTATTAGAGGGACTAGATATAAAGTTTTCTTATGATGATTTAGCCGCCATGGCGTCGGCACTTGCTTTTTGCAAACATGCGCCATTACAAAGGCAGTTTTTGATAGACATCTCAGAATTAGTACATCGAGATGCAAAATCTGGTATTCAAAGAGTCGTTCGAAGTATTTTAAAAGAACTCTTAGATAATCCAGTAGCAACATATGTAACGATTCCTATCTATTTTGATGGTATGCAGTATCGTTACGCCAATAATTTTATAGCACAATGGAAAGGTGGTGCAGATGAAAAATTGATAGA
The DNA here is from genome assembly GCA_028693565.1 of Sulfurospirillaceae bacterium. Classification (GTDB taxonomy): domain Bacteria; phylum Campylobacterota; class Campylobacteria; order Campylobacterales; family Sulfurospirillaceae; genus Sulfurospirillum. The sequence goes on from JAQUVE010000052.1 coordinate 8,755, forward strand.
TTTTCCTGTGACATTTTCACCCAAAGATATCTATTTTTCATTAGATTTAAATGCTCATTTGGCTCAAAAAACACATCAATTACATGCCTATCTTTCAGTGATCGGTGTTCAAATGTACTTTATGGTTTATGACGTTCTCTTACTGCAACACCCTGAATGGTGGCCACAAGGAACATCCCAAATGTTTCAAGAATGGTTTAGGAGTATTTTACAAACAGCCAATAAATTGATATGTATTTCACAATCCGTTGCAGATGATGTAAAACAACTGATGCGATTGCATTCTAAAAATAAGCTCTTTCCTCTCGTAGATTTTTTTCATTTAGGAGCAGATATTAAAAATAGTCTTCCTTCAAAAGGGCTTCCTGAAAATGCACAAGAAATTTTAAATCTATTGGCTTCAAAACCAACATTTTTAATGGTTGGAACCATTGAGCCACGAAAAGGCCATCATCAAACGTTGTTAGCTTTTGAAAAATTGTGGGAAAAAGGCTTTGATATCCAATTGGTCATTGTAGGAAAAAAAGGTTGGTTAGTCGATGAACTTTGTACTAAAATTTTGACACATACACAAAAGAATGAAAAATTATTTTGGTTAGAAGCTATTAGTGATGAGTATCTTGAAAAAATTTATGAAGTTAGTACGTGTTTAATTGGTGCCAGTGAAGGAGAGGGCTTTGGATTGCCTTTGATTGAGGCGGCACAGTATCATTTACCAATTATTGCAAGAGATATACCGGTATTTAGAGAAGTGGCAAAAGAGTATGCTTTCTATTTTAATGACACACGACAAGAAGAGGTTTTGGAAGAAGCTATAGCGGATTGGTTGATGCGTTATAAAGAAGGAACCTATCCAAAATCAGATAAAATGCCTTATCTCCGGTGGAATGAGAGCGTGTATCAGTTGATAGATAAGTTGGAACTTAGCTATGAAAATCTCTAAAACCATCTTTCAATTTCGTTTATATGATATTTGGGTGTATCTTCTTGCTATTGGTATGCTCATTGGCAATACAGGCATTTGGGTGATGCCAAATCTCAATATGCAGTATCTCATTTCTCAAAATCTAACAAAAATACCTTTTGAAGATCCTAATGCTCATTATCTTTTTACAAATTATTTCCAACCTTTGCTTTTTAAATTATTCCGTGGTGCTTCCCTTGATTCGTATTTTTTATTTGCATTGGTGATAACATTTTGCTTTGTATTGATTTTTTTGATTTGGTTTGTACAGTATCATGGCAAAGAGACAACATTGGCTTTACACAAGCTTTTTGCTGCCATTACCTTCTCAACTTTTTTCATACCTTTTTATTGGATAGGTATGGATGGAATGACACTCCTTTTAATCTTATTGGTATTTATTACAAGAACGCAAAAGGTTATGATTTTATTTGCTCTAAGCTTAGGGTTACAACATTTTGAACAAGGCTTTGTGGCATTTGCATTGTTGCTTGGAACACTTATTGTCTATTTGTTTGTTTCACGCGAAAAAACAGTATGGCCGAGTATTAAAAATTGTTTTTTGATATTGATGTGGATTTTAGTAGGTAAATGTTTATTAGTTCTTTGGTTTTGGATTGCTAATATCGAATTAGGCGGCAATCGTAATTCGTATATGCAAACATATGGGAAACTCTACTTTCAAATGTGGCTTTTGTCATGGCCTGTGATATTATGGTCACTGCTGGGTACAGGATGGCTATTATGTATACGTTATATTAAAAAAATCTGGCCTCTTTTTTTAGCGGTCATAGTTACTTTTTTTATTACAATGATTGTCGGGGATCAAACAAGAGTTGGGGCAATTGTTCTCTTTCCTTCTCTTATGTATTGGGTGATGATAGATAAAACTATTTGGAGAGATTTGTCTCAAAGAATGCTTTTGATGATGATTATAACCTATCTTATTTTGCCTATTTACGTTGTATGGGGAGTTCCCCATCATTCGATGCTCAAAGCAGATGAAGAAATATTTCAAAAAATAAAAAATGGTACTTTTGCATTACAGAATGAAGATTTATTAAAACCTTTTACTGCGCCACAAAAAAGCATTGCTTTAAGTAAGCAATCACTTAAAGAATATAATGCAAAGATAGAATGCGCTGAGAAAAGTCTACACTACACAAAAAATCAACCCATACTTCTACCGATTAACGTGACCAACAACAGTGCAGAAGTATGGAAACACGCCAATGATTCCCAAGGACGTTATGGTGTTTTTCTTAGTTATCATATTAAAAGAATTGATTCTTCACGCTCCTTAATTGAGGGGCAAAGAGTGATTCTTCCACATGATGTATCTTCTGGTACAAGTGTTTCTTTGATGATGCCTGTGACGAGGAGTTTGGAAGTTGGTGATTATGTTCTTGAAGTGGATATGGTTCATGAAGGGATTACATGGTTTTCAGAGCAAAATCCTTCAACCAAATTGACGCTAATATTGGAAATACGATGAAAAAAATACAAGCATTATGGCTTCTCTCCCGCCCGCACCAATGGATAAAAAATCTTTTTCTTTTTGCTCCCTTGTTCTTTACATTTGATATTACGTTAGAGCAAACTTTGTCAGTTTTGACAGGTTTTCTTATTTTTAGTATCACTGCAAGTAGCATTTATATTTTTAATGATTTCTATGATGTAGAAGAAGACAAGATACATCCGACTAAAAGGAATAGACCCATTGCAAGCGGACAAGTAAGTAAAAAAAGTGCCATAGTGTTCGGAAGTCTATTATTGTGTTTGGCGCTCAGTGCTGCTTTTGGATTAAAACAATCTTTTACGCTAATACTGCTTCTTTATGTAATACTCAATATTTCTTATACGATAAAATTAAAACACATTCCTATCTTAGATATCTCGATTATCGCATGTGGTTTTGTATTGCGTATCTTTGCAGGAGCTGCCATTATAGATGTATCCCCTTCTATGTGGATTGTTCTTGTAACATTTTTATTAGCTCTTTTTTTAGCACTTGCTAAACGAAGAGATGATGTATTGCTTGCATTAGAAGGGAAAAAAGCACGCAAAAATATTGATGGGTACAACTTAGAAATGCTCAATGCTTCTATGACATTGATGGCGTCAGTAACCATACTGTCATACATCATGTATACAGTATCTCCTGAGGTGACCAATCGACTTGGCACACACAATCTTTATTTAACGGCCTTTTTTGTTATGATAGGCATGCTACGCTACATGCAGCTGACCTTTGTAGAGCAAAAAAGTGGTAGCCCAACCATGATAGTACTAAAAGATAGGTTTCTACAAAGTGTTATCTTGGGGTGGATAAGTCTTTTTTATATCATTGTTAAAGTTTCATCGTGTTAGCGTTTAAATATGCTTTTTTCGCACTTATCGCTACAACGATAAATCTTCTAGTGCAATCTTTTGTGTTGAGTGTTTATTCAAACACGGGTGCTTTGTACATTGCTATGTTTTTTGGAACTCTTTTGGGATTGGTTGTCAAATATATATTGGATAAAAAATACATTTTTTATTATATTACGAAAAATATTGTCCATGATGGGCAAAAGTTCTTTATCTATACGCTCATGGGCATAGTGACAACATTTATTTTTTGGGGATTTGAGCTTTCATTTAATGCGATTTTTAATCATACATCAGCAAAATATTTTGGCGCCATATTAGGTTTAAGTTTAGGCTATTTTATCAAATATCACTTAGATAAAAGGTATGTTTTTAAAGGAATACAATGCAACTAAAAAGCTGGGGTCTTTACCCAACGATTCACCACCAAACACATACACTACGCTGTGAAGAAAAACTCAAAGCGTATATTTCTCAAACTCAAAGTCTTATCCCTTTTGGCAATGGCAGAAGCTATGGCGATAGTGCGCTGAGTGAGCATATTATTTACACAAAGCCCTATAACTATTTTTTAGCATTTGATGAGGTTAATGGTATCTTGCATTGTCAAAGTGGTGTTTTACTCTCAGAGATCCTGGAACTTTGTGTACCCAAAGGGTGGTTTTTAAAAGTTACACCAGGAACCAAGCTTATCACACTTGGAGGGGCAATCGCCTCAGACGTCCATGGAAAAAATCACCATGTAGAAGGATGTTTTAGTGAATGCATCCAAGAGATGCGTTTAATGTTAGCCGATGGGAGTATCCATACATGCAAAAAAGGTGAAGAGCTTTTTTATGCAACATGCGGAGGTATGGGACTTACAGGAATCATTTTGGATGTAAAAATTACATTGAAAAAAATCAATTCAAAATACATTCAACAAACAACCATTAAAACGCATAATTTGAGAGAAACTTTTGAAGCTTTTGAAGCATATGCGTCTAAACCTTACTCTGTTGCGTGGATCGATTGTTTAGCCAAAGATAAGGATTTGGGACGTTGTCTTTTAATGGTTGGTGATTTTTGTGATGATGGCGAGTTAGACTATAAAGAAAAAAAGAAAATTTCTATTCCCTTTATGTTCCCTTCCTTTGCACTTAACAAATGGAGCGTAAAAGCGTTTAATGCGCTCTATTATGCTAAAGTACGTCAAAGTGTTTCTACGCAAAAAGTTGATATAGATACATTTTTTTATCCTTTAGACGCAGTGCAACACTGGAATCGCATCTATGGCAAAAATGGATTTACCCAATATCAGTTTATCTTACCTAAAGAAGAAAGTTTCGAAGGACTGCAAGAAATCCTTTCATGTATCGCAAAGAGTGGAAAAGGTTCGTTCTTAGCAGTGCTTAAACTGTACGGAAAAGCTAATGAAAACTTTCTTTCATTTCCAAAAGAAGGATATTCTCTAGCATTAGATTTTAAAATAGATAAAGGATTATTTACACTTCTTGAAGCATTAGACAGTATCGTCCTTAAATATCACGGGCGTATCTACCTAGCTAAAGATGTTCGTGTCAGCAAAGAGACCTTTGAGATAGGTTATCCCCACATTGAAACCTTTAGAGCATTTCGTAAAGCACATGGCATGAGTGATAAATTTGAGTCTTTGCAAAGTAGGAGAGTAGCATTATGAAGTATATCTTAATTGTAGGTGCTAAAAGTGATATAGCCAAAGAGTTAGCGAGAGTGTATGCAAAAGCAGGTTATGCACTGATATTGGCTGCAAGAGATCATGCTTCATTGTCATCCTTTCAAAATGACTTGCAGGTGCGTTATGGCATTGATGTTCAATTAAAAGAATTAGATATTATCAACACCCAAACACATGCCACTTTTTATGCAGCATTAGAACCTAAACCTTATGGTACTATTGTTGCGGTGGGCTATTTGGGAGAGCAAGAAAAAGCGCAGCAAAACTGGTGCGAAGCCGAAAATATTTTGCAGGTGAACTTCTTCGGGCCATTGAGTTTACTGAATGATATCGCACAAGACTACGAGGTTAAAAAAGAAGGATTTATCGTAGGAATTAGTTCTGTTGCAGGTGATCGTGGTCGCCAGACAAACTATTTTTACGGTGCATCAAAAGCAGGTTTTAGCACTTATCTGAGTGGTTTACGCAATCGACTAGCAAAGTATCATGTTCAAGTATTAACGGTAAAACCAGGATTTGTAGCAACCAAGATGACGGAACATTTAGAGCTTCCCTCTAAACTAACAGCGCAAGCTGACGAGGTAGCGCAAGCCATTTTTACAGCACAACAAAAAGGTAAAGACGTCGTGTATGTTAAACTGATTTGGCGTTTTATAATGCTAGCGATTATCCATATTCCTGAAAAAGTGTTCAAAAAGATGAAATTATGACCATTGCTTTTTTTGATTTTGATGGAACTTTAACGACAAAAGATTCTCTCTTTGAGTTTATAAAATTTAGTGTTGGAAGGATTGCATTTTTTAAAGGTATGATAATACTATTGCCAGTTTTAGTGGGATATAAGATTGGTCTTATTAAAAGTGCTGATGCAAAGCTAGCTGTGCTAAATCACTTCTTTGCACATAATGAAAATCTTTGGAAGAAAAAAACACAACTTTTTAGTGAAGTATTACCATGTATATTAAATCCAAATGGCTATAAAAAACTGAAATGGCATCAGCAAAAAGGTCACCCTGTTGTTATTGTAACAGCATCAATGGAAAGCTGGTTATCAGGGTGGTGTATAAAAGAAAATGTCACACTGATAGCAACCAAGGTCATTTTTATACAAAATAAACTAACGTACCTCTCTCAAAATTGTCAAGGAGCAGAAAAAGTAAAACGTATTGCTGAAAAATACAATTTAGATGAGTATAAAACGATATATGCTTACGGGGATACTTCTGCAGATATCCCAATGCTTAGTCTTGCTACGCATGCTTACTATAAAAAATTCTCATGAAAGCTTAATTTACGCTTAGAAAATAAATTTTAAAGAAAAATATTGACCTACATTATAAGCAACAACACAATATAGGCTATTTCCCTTGACTTCTAAGTTAAAAGTAGGTAATATTTTGTTGCTAAATATTTAAGTGGAATACACTAAAATCAAAAGGAGAATATATGGCACTAGACACTATCGAAGTAGCACGCGCGGAAATCGCACAGATTTATATCGCAGCGTTCAACAGAGTCCCCGACGCAGGTGGTCTTTCTAACTGGATGATTCAATACACATCAGAAGAGATGACCTATGCACAAATTGCAGAAGATTTTGCTAATCAAGCAGAATACCAAGCAAAATACCCGTCAATTATGACAAACTCAGAATACATCACTGAAATTTATCAAAATGTATTTGGTAGAACTCCAGATGCAGGTGGTCTTGAGAACTGGGTAAGTCAACTTGACAATTCAGCAATCACAGGTTACAACCGTGGTAATATCATGAAAGCTATGCTCGAAGCAGCAAATGCTACAGGTAATACTGATGGTGAGCGTTTAGATAACCAAGCAGCATTTGCTGTTCAATCTATCCTTGATGGTGTTCCAACAGACACAGCAACAGCTCAATTGGCAAACATCACAGCTGATGCTGCAACTGTTACGGCTGCTACTACAGCAGTAAGTGGTTCTGCTGGTGGCGTTCTTGGTTCAACGTTCACGTTGACTACAGGTGCAAATACATTTACAGGTGGCACATCAAATGATACATTCAAAGCAGGTATAGATGTTGTTATTAATCCAGCTACTGGAACTCAAACAAACGTTGATACGCTTCAAGCTGTTGATACATTAGTGGGTGGTGCTGGTACAGATACACTTAACTATACAACAGCAGGTACAGTTGCTTTAGGTTCTATTTCAGAAATTGAAGTTATGAATGTAGAAAGTCTAGGTGCATTAACTATTAATACATCTGCTATAACTGACCTTGCAAAACTTAACATTACAAAAGTAGGTGCTACAAGTGCAATTGCGGCAACTGCGGCTGGTACTACAGATGTAGATGTAACAATGACAGCTAAAGGTGCAGCTGTAGGTATCGTTGGCGGTAACGATGTAAATGTCGCTCTTACAAATATTGCAGCAGCAGCTGATATTGTTACAATCGGTACTGGAACAAACCCAACAGGTGCTGTAACGGTAAGTATGACAGGTGCGGCATATACTGCAGCAACAGCAACTCATACACTAAGCGCGATTAATGCTACTGGCGGTACAACAATTGATGTAACTCAAAAAGCTACAAGTGATTTAACTGCAGCTGCATCTGATACTACTAACAGTACAATCACTCAAGGTGCAGTAACTATAGCTGCAAACACAAGCACAACTACAGTAAATGTAAAACAAGATGCTGCTGTTACAGCAGTAAATGCTGCAGCTACAACAGGTGGTGTAACTGAAACTGCTTCTGTTAAGTTTGGTGCATTAACAGCTGCTGCTACATTAACGGCTGGTGGTTTAACTCTTACTGCAACAACTGCTATGACAGCTACTGAAGTTGCTGCTGCATTTGCAAGCCTTGTAAATGATGCTGCTAAAGGAACTGTTCTTGCTGGTGATACTCAATCAGGTGCTATAAACACTAAAGGTACTTATTCAGCTGTCTTTACAGGTTGGACTTCGGGTACTGCTACTGGTGATACTGTTGTATTTACAAGTACAACCACTAACAACACAACTGCAGATTTGGCATTTACTCTTGGTGGCACAGTAGGTACAAGTGTCGCTCCAATCGTAACTACTACTCAAGGTAAAGCCCACGATGCTACTATCGTAGGTGGTAAAATGGGTGTAGTTGCTGGTCAAGTTAATGTTACTGGTGACACTGCATTAACAACTGTTACTGTTGATGGTTTTAGTGCTGCTGCTTCTACAATTGCAGGTGCTACAAATACTGCTTTAGCTACAATCAACCTTTCAAACGGTGGAGCTATGGCTGTTACTTCTGCTGCTGCTACATTAGCATTAAATTTAGAAAAAGTAAGTGGAGCAATCACTTTCACAACTGCGCCTGCTACACTTAACATCACAAGTACAGGCAATAACACTATTGGTACTTTAACAGCTGCAGCTACTACAGCGTTAAATGTTAAGGGAACAGGTACTTTAAGTGCTACAACAAATACTCTAACAAATACTAAAACGATAGCTGTTACTGAAACAGCAGGGCTTAACCTTGGTACTACTGTTTTACCTGCTGCTCTTGAGTCTGTTAACACGACAGGAACAA
>JAQUVE010000185.1 GCA_028693565.1 Sulfurospirillaceae bacterium
CATAAAAATCAGATTCTTACAGGTTTAGTAGGTGGGGATATGATGTTTAACTACTCAAAAGGTGACATGTTAGTTCGCTTGCAAGGCCTGCTTGGAGTACAAGAGAGTGAGACGCTAGTTTGTGGAGATGGAGCAAATGATCTCTCAATGTTTGCTCATGCTGGGACGAGAGTTGCCTTTTGTGCAAGAGAGATACTTAAAAAAGAGGCAAATATAGTGATTGAGACAAAAGATTTAACGCAAATTTTGGAGAAGATATAGTGCTAAAAAATAGTATTTGGAGACAGTATAACAGTGAGAATAATTTTAGAGAGTTGTTGGCAAATTTTTGTAAAATCAACGAAATTGATTTGATAGAAGATGATAAGACTCTTTATAATGTGCTAAAGGCAAAGCTGACAAAAAAAGAGCTTAAGCTTTTTGCTATGGATAGCGCAGCCGCGAGTGATGAGGCTATAAAGGTTGAGTTTTCTTATAGTGATGAAGAGTTGCAAAATGCAAAGTTCAAGCTCTATAAAAAGCTAAAGCAAGACAAAGTAAGACTAAACTTTAAAGCTAGCGCTATAGAGGCTTTAGAATAGTCTTGTTTTATAGAAGAATCTTAAATGAGACTCTTCTTGACTTCTCTTTATCTTCATTATCTTGAACTATAACTCTCTTTGAAAAACTAAGACCGCTACCTTTTAAGAGCTCACTAAGCCATTTTTTTGTCTCTATGTTTTGTGTGTTAAATATATAGCTTATGGTTGAGAATGAACGCTTCATAGATAGTTCTGTATTTTTTATATAACCTTTTGAAAAATCACTACTTCCCCATTCACTTGATGTGTGTCCGCTTACTTCAAGTGTTTTAAATAGTTCTTTGTTTTTCTTTAAAAATGGTAGTAACTTGAGACTAAATTTTTCTAAGAAAAGCTTTTGCGCTGAAGTAAGAACAAACTCTCCAACATTAAAATAGAGGCTCTTATCAATAAGTTCTATACTCAAATCTTCTCTTATTTGTAGTTTTTTAGCTGCAATCTCATCTTTAAAAAGTTCTAAGAGTTGAGCATAAAAAGATGTAGTGGTTGTTTTTTGTGTGACTTGTACCATCTTTAGATTACTATCTAGTTTTACTATCCACATATTGCTCTCTTGAGACTCTTTATCTGTATGAATACCAGCTACTCCAATTTGAGAGTTATGTAAAATAGTAAGTGCATAAAAAGCGTCACGAGCATCTGAGCCATAATGCTCTTGGGTTAACAACTTAAACTTGCTATCTAGAAGCATTGCGAGTCCATCTGTGTTATATGTATCTTCAACAATACCAACACCAACTATTTTTCCATCAGAGAACTCTTTTATATCTTTTAACATTGAGGCGTAATTTGTATAAATTGTTTTATCAAGAAGAATGTTTTTTTGTAAATCTATCTTGAGTAACCTTATCTGCTCTTTGTTTAAATCATTTGCTTGGGAGAGCGATAGAACAAAGTTGTTGTCTCTTAATTTAAGTATTTTATGTGCAGTTGTATTTTTCTCGCCCTTTATATCATAGAGCCAAATCTTCTCTCCGTTTTGTGTAACTCTTAAGATGGTTGGAGTCTTTGAGCTGCCACTACTTTTTTGACCAAGTATAACGATAGAGCCATCTTCAGCCTCTGCAGCGTCAACTCCGCTATCATCTTCAGGTGAGCCATATTTTTTACTCCACAACAATTCACCTCTACTTGAGAATCTACTTAAATATATATCGCTTAATCCAAGACCACCCTTAAAAAGGCTATTAGTCTGGGGTTTTGAAGTTGTAGATGAGCCGATTATTAAAACTCCACCGTCACGTAAAAGATGAATCTTGTTCATTTTATCTTGATTTGGAGTTCCAAATATCTTGTGAAATATCATGTTTGCATTAGTATCAAGTCCAACAACTACGAGTGAACCATCAAGAGTGTTACCGCCTATTATATAGCCATTATTGTGAGTTTTAACTACGCCAAAAGCCTCGGCAAATTGTGAGAGTGTAATCGATTTTCTAAGTTCAATCTCTGCTTGTGAACCTACTTTTATAAGATGCATTAAAGAGCCATTTGAGCTTGATAATGAAGCTAGATAATCAAAAGCATTTCTATATACACCATCTACTGGCCCATCTGTACCTTTTTTATAAGGTTTTATAAAACCAACAGCACTCATAGAGCGGTCAAAATCCTCTGCAATATCAAGAAGTGCATTGTTAAATGGTTCATCAATGATTATAGAAAATAGTACTGGTTTTGCGTAAAGAGAAGAGATTAATAGAATGATTGTTAATAGATAGTGCATATGTCTACTTTTTTAACTATAGTGTAGCAAAAAATATTCCTAAATGATATGTTAGAAAACTTGAGGGGTTTGAAGTAAAAAATGCCCAAAAAGGGCACTTTATTGAAAATTATCTTAAATTTTCAAATGGAGCAGTTACAACTGTAGTACGAGTTACTGTATATGGAACTAATGCCGCAGCACGAGCTCTTTTAATAACTGTAGCTATCATGTCTTGGTGACGTTTACAGTTACCTGTTAAACGGCGAGGCATGATTTTATATCTCTCTGAAAGTGAGAAGCGAAGAGCTCCTACATCTTTATAGTCCATGAAGTCAACTTTTGCTTCACAATATTTACAGTATCTTTTTTTATACTTTCTTCTTTCTGCCATGTTATCTCCTTGTGTTATCTAATATTCTAAAATGGAATTTCATCTTCATCAATGTCTATCTCAGGGATAGAGCTATTACTTGGCATTTGTTGTTGCGCACTTGGCTTCTGATAGCTTTGTGGCTGCTGTTGTTGTTGATAGCTTGGTTGCTGGTAGCTCTGATTTGGCTGATTTTGTTGCGCAGGATATTCATCCGTTTGCGCAGAAGCACTGTTTTTAGAGTCTAACATCTGCATAGTTTCAACAACAACAGAATGCTTAGAACGTTTCTGTCCGTTTTGATCTACCCATTGATCAAAGTTAAGTCTACCTTCTACTAGGATTTTACTCCCTTTTCTAAGGTATTGGTTGGCTATCTCTGCACTTCTTGCAAAAAATGTAATATCTACAAAACAGACTTCTTCTCTCTTTTCACCATTTACGGTAAATTTGCGGCTTGTAGCAAGGCCAGTATTAGCTATGCCCATTCCACCTTGAGAGTATCTTAGTTCAATGTCTCTTGTTAAATTTCCAACCAAAATAACTTTGTTATACATGAATATTCCTTCTTTTGTTTAGTCGTTAGCCAATTACTGTGACGTCTTTGTCTCTACTCTTCTTCATCTTTTTCAAAAGCTGCTGGAATTACAACTTCTTCTTCAACTTTAGCTTCGCCAGCTGGTTGAGTTGCTTTTTTTATAGCTTTTTGAACTAGTTGATTCCAAGCTGTTACTTCACGGTTAGTATCGTATTTGATAGTTACAAAACGAAGTAATTCTTCATTTATACGAAAACGTCTCTCAATTTCGCTAATCGCTGAAGGATCAACTGAATAGTAGATAACATGGAAATATCCACGCTCGTTTTTTGCAAGTGGGTATGCTAATTTTCTCATTCCCATTGCATCTCTTGCTGCTATTTCGCCACCGTTTGAAGTAATTACTTCTTCAATTGCGTTGATGTTAGCTTGAATTTCTTCAGCTGTTAATGTTGGTTTTACGATTAC
>JAQUVE010000053.1 GCA_028693565.1 Sulfurospirillaceae bacterium
AATCCTCACCAACATAGCTAATATCAGCGATAATTTCAAGAGCAATAAAGAATTACACCAAATCATCACAGCCATCGGTGCTTACACGAAGAAAGAGTTAGGTTTTATGTGCGAAAGTTGAGTAAATAATTTTTAACATAGTGCGTTACAAAAAGTAATCTTTAAAAAATTATGAATCTTGATTCATAATTTTGTCACTATCGTACATTTATTTAGTTATAATTTTGGTTCAAACCAGAGATAAGGAGATATAAATCCGTGTCAATTACCGAAACAGCTGAAGAACTTCGCTTCGATGACTCACTTTTTATCGTTTCTAAAACCGATTTAAAAGGCAATATCACCTATGCCAATGATCTGTTTATTGAGATGTCAGGCTATACAGAAAAAGAGCTAATTGGTGCACCACACAATATTTTACGTCATAAAGATATGCCTCGTGTTGTATTTAAACTCTTATGGGATAAGGTCCAAGCAGGTGAAGAGATTTTTGCCTATGTTAAAAATCGTGCCAAATCTGGCAAATTCTATTGGGTACACGCCTATGTTACCCCCATCGTTGATGTTAAAAGCAATAAAATTATCGGGTATCATTCCGTAAGACGATCCCCAAATCCACAAGCGATTGCAGTCATTGAGCCACTGTATCGTAAAATGCTTGATGCTGAAAAAAGTGGTGGCATGCAAGCCTCTTTAGCTATTTTAGACACTACGTTATCTCAACTAAAGGTAAGTTATGCAGAATTCATCCTCTCTTACGAATAAAAGATCATCGCTTTCGCGGATACAAAATGCCAATATTATCTCTTTGATCATCTTTTTTATTGCCTTTTGTCTTGAAGTCACATTAAATGGTTTTCACTGGATACAAATTATTAACTTCTGTAATTTCGCTTTGGGCTGGTTTATGTTTATTAATATTCGCAAAGTCCAACATACCATTCATTCGTTAGCAAATATAGTCCACGATAGTGCACATGGACAGATGCATGGACGTATTGTCAATATTGAAGATGGTGGTGAACTTAAAACACTCTGCTCTAATATGAACTCTCTACTTGATAATTTTGAATTAGTCACCAAAGAGATTAAAGCGGCTATTTTAGCCGCATCTAAAGAGGACTTTAGTCGAAAAATTTTGGAAAAAGGAATGCACGGCGAGTTCAAAGAACAATCTAAAATGATCAATCAAGCCGTACATGCGATGCAACAAACCCATGAATTTATCGCTCGCAATACGCTTAACGCAGAGCTCGCACAAATTGGAAGCTCTTCTAATGATTTTTCAACCGTTCAATCCAATCTATCAAGCATCGTTGAGAGTCTTAAAAATATTGCTAAAGAAGGTGAGCTTTATGCACAAGAGACAACCAATAGCCATGTAAGCCTTAAAGAAGCTATTCAAAAAATTATGTCATTGGTTGAATTTGTAACACAAAATGAACGAATTATCGGTGTTTTAGTGCAGCGTACAAAAGATATTAGTAGTGTTGTTGATGTCATTAATGACATCGCCGATAAAACCAATCTTTTAGCCCTCAATGCTGCCATAGAAGCAGCCCGTGCAGGTGAGCATGGACGAGGCTTTGCTGTTGTAGCAGATGAAGTGCGCAAATTGGCGGAGACCACACAAAAAGCTACCGCTGAAATCGAAATATCTATTCGTACACTTCAACAAGAGACCAATGAAATTGAAACGAATGCGAGTCATATGAAAGCCGATGCTGATAGTTCAACAAAAACACTTGATAATCTCAGCACTACCTTTGACAATCTCATAGACCATTCCAATACAACCTCTAATAATATTCACTCCATTCAAGGTACGATTTTTATCACCTTAGCCAAAATGAACCACGCCATCTTTAAAGCTAACGCTTACAATGCCGTTTATATCAATGACCAACACACTCATTTTGACACACACGAATCATGTAATCTAGGAAAATGGTATCACAATGATGGCAAAATAACTTTTGGTATGACTCAATCGTACAAAGATTTACTGATACCGCATCGTAATTTACACCAACATGTATTGGAAATTGCAAATTACATTAAGATGTCAAAAACGAATTTATTGGATGAAAAAGAGGCGATTATTGCTCTCTTTAAGGCGATTGAAAAAGAGAGTAGTGAGCTCTTCTTGACGCTTGATGCTATAATAAAAGAGAAAAATTTTTAAAAGAGGCTTATCAATAAGCCTCTTTACACATGCTCAGATGCACTGCGTAGCTTAATCGTAAAAAGAGCTCCAGTTTTTGTATTTTTAACCTCCATAATACCATTCATATTATTTTCAATAATCATCTTGGTCATATACAGCCCTATTCCTGTTCCTTGCTTCGCATACTTCGTTGTAAAATAGGGCTCAAAAATACGATCCATATGTTCAGGTGCGATACCTCCACCATTATCTTCGATCATAATAAGCATATACTTATATCCTTTTTTGAGTTGCATGCGGATATAAGGATTACTGATTTCACGATCACTTAAAACATCTTTGGCATTGGAAAGGATATTTAAAAGGGCTTGAGAAAATTCATTAGGGTACCCCAGTACTTCCATCTTCTCTGAAATATCAAAATAAAACTCAATGTTATGGTACTTTAGCGACGCTTGCAACATCGCGATGGCTCTTTGACAGGCTTCTGAGATTTCAAATACTTCTTTATTTTTTGAGGGTTTAAAAAAGTTTTGAAAATCACTAATTGTATTGGACATATATGCATTAATTTTATTACATTCTAAAATATTGTTGACCAATACCTCATCATCAAGATCGTTAAAATCGTGTTTCACTTGTATATTCATTAAAAGAGCACTCATCTCGCCAAGTGGTTGCCTCCATTGATGTGCGATATTGCCTATCATCTCTCCCATACTTGCCAGTTTACTTTGTTGAATCAAAAGCTTTTCTTGCTCACTACGTTTTAATATCTCTTCATTGATTTTTAACTCTAGATTATCAATCATCGTATTGACCACATCTTTGAGCAGTTGCAATTCGTACGCTTGTGCTGAGGCATGTAGACGGGAAGCTAAATTGCCGCTTTTAAGATCATTAACCACATTAATGGCATCTTCAATAAATACCGTATCCTGTTCAATACTTGCAGAGGCTTTTTTGATGCTTTTATTAAGGAGTATCGCCATATCTTCAAGCTCATCTTTGCTTGACAATGAGATTGGTTTAGGAGAATTTGCTTTCGTTTCTAAATAACTAAAAAACTCTTTAAGCCCCTCTTGAAGTTTTAAGATAGATGAAACAATGTGGCTGGAAAGCAAATAACCTGCTAAAAACACCAGTGTTGAAAGCAACAAAACAATAACACCCAATTCATATTTGAGAGCTTTTGCACTGGCTTGAATATCCGCAAAATTTGTTTCTGCCTGCGCAACTGCATCGTGTTGCAACTCTTTGAGTCGTCCCAAAAGCTTATAATAGTGCTCTCGCTCTGTTGTATTTACATTGACATATGCACCCTCTTCAAAACGATTCGAAAGATACCGATGTGTTTTATTGACTGTCTCAACGTACCCTAGCCATATGGCATAAGTTGTTTCGTCCAATAAATTAAAATGTTCTTGCAAAAGTTTTATCTGGGCTTCCAAATCAGCCGCTATACTTCTACGATAATCATCATTAGGAGACATCACCAAAGACAAGCTCATCTCCCGTAAAACATTCAGAGGCTCAATGTAATTTTCTTGCACATTTTGAGTACTTTGCGAGTTTTCAAAAATCGTTGTTGCATTGTGAATATTTTCTTGACTCAGCTTAAAAGATCGTTCTGCCAAAACCAACATTCCAATAAATGAAAAACTAAACAACAAAAACAATTTATACTTAATTCTGATTTTTTTCATGGTATTCTCTTTGGTAAAATAGGTACTTGAAACTCTTTAGGATACGGTTTTCCTTCTCGCATTGACCAATGTTGACGGGTAACGGTGGCCTTCCAGAATGGTTGCATTCCAATACCAAGTGGTTCAAAGACGAGCTCTTTATTCATCGCAAAAACATTATTAGGGGTAGGGACAAAAAGCATATAGGCCTCTTCTTTAGCGCGTTGGCGAATCTTTTCACACAAAGCATTAAACGCCGCACTTCCTTGTTCTAACCGAAAAAATTGTGAAATATACAATTGCATTGTTGCATCATCTCGTACAAAACTCCATGGATTGCCTTCTTGGTAGTTAAAAAATGTTAACCACGGATGCCGTCCATACCAATCAACCGAATTTTGACTCAAAATATCCCAATCTTGGATCGTTTGATTATTAGACAAAAGAAGATCATAAACTTTTTTCTCATCCGTCGTAATGGTGTAGTGTAATTGAATATTGTATTGTGAAAGCTGGTATTCAATCCCTTTCCACAAAAAAAGCAGTGCATCTTGTGTCACCACTTTAAATGTTTTATGATCCAAAACAGCATGAATCTCTTCTTGGCTTAAAGGACACTCTTGTGATTGTAATGCTTCACGATTAACCGCACCTTCTTGCTTGTACGTGAAAGTCAAAAGGTTGTGTTGATTAAGTGCACAATTGAGTGCTTGGCGTACTTTCTTATCGTATACGGGTGAATCTTTTTTAAGTAAATTGAAGTAGATAGCAAAATTATTGGTTGAGGGTAAAATCACCAACTTGGAATATGAAGAGAGCATTGTCTCAATTTTTTTATTGAAAGGAATGGGCATAAAATCAAGCTCACTCTCTTTTAATGTCATAAGATGTAATGCCTCTTCCGTGGCAAGCTCCGTATAAACCGTAATCGTCTCAATTTTAGGGAAGCCTTTTTCCCAATAGTATGGGTTGGCTTTGAGTATTGCATGGGGCGTTTGTTTACGCCCTGTAATAATACCCTCAACTAGAATATAAGGCCCAAGTCCATACGGCCCAGCTTCTTCGATATTAGGACCCGTGGCAGAACCTCTCCATTCAAATTTTTTAAGATACTTTTCAGTATAAAAATTGATGCGCGCAAGATCACGAAACAACATACCATAAGGTTTATTTAAAATGATACGAATTTTAAAGGTATCAATTTTTTCAACTTTTCGAAGTGAATTTTTGATGTCCGTATAATTAATCGGTTGCTTTTGAAAATATTCAAAATTGTGAATTACCGAGTCAGCATTAAAAGGCGTTCCATCTTGAAACCGTACCTCTTTTCGCAAATCACATTCATAAATAAGCTCACTAGGATGGGTACATTGCGTTGCTAACGAATACTCCCAACCATTATTATTATCAGCCAAACGCACCAAGCCTTCATTGATCATTCGAGATACTGTTACATAAGGAAGTGCTGGTAAGAAAACTTTAATATGTGAGCGTGAATCTTTGATCTGCAATGCTCTTGAGGCACTGTCATCTTCACGGTACTCTATTTCAACGGCAGGAAGAGCAAAGAGTGTGCTGAGGAGTAAGATGAACAAGCAAACTTTTGTCATGGCAAGCGCTTGGGTAAAATTGGTATTTTAAGCTCATTAGGATAAGGCTTATCATCTCGTACGGACCAGTGTTGCGCTGTGATTTTTGCTTTCCAGAATGGTTGCATTCCAATACCAAGTGGTTCAAAGACGAGCTCTTTATTCATCGCAAAAACAACATTGGGTGTGGGCACAAAAAGCATATAGGCTTCTTCTTTAGCACGTTGTTTAATTTTATTGCACAACTCCATGAATTTTGGGTCATCTTGTTCCACTGTGGAAAACGGTTTGAAATGTCAAAAAATAACGGTTTGATTTGTCAATCGTTAAACTTAAGAAATTAACTGCAAGATTTAGTGCTATAATATCGCATGAAACGGCTATTCATATCTATACTTTTGACGGCTTTGATTAACTACTGGTGGAGCGGATTAGAGCATTATAATATCGCTTTTGCCATCCCTTTTAGCCTCGTTTTCTTTGTTCCTATCCTGCACAAAATGACTTATTGGTTTGTACCTGATGTTAATAAGTTCAAATAGTCTCGCCTACATTGTAATGCTATTAAACGGCACAATAGGCTTCTTATTATTTGATTTAAGCTTTGTTGAGTCGGCACTGTTTGGGGCTATTGGTTCTTTGGTATTGTTGCCGCTTACTTTAATTGAAGCGGCTATTTTGATGTTGCTTTTGTGGCTTTATGGAGTGTTTAAAGCTAATTTAAAAGGGGCGTAAACCCCTTTTTAAACATTTACCCAAGAGGCTAGGATAACTGCGGACGGTCTCAAGCATACGGGAATTTGTTTTGTTTCGCTCAAAACAGAATAACCCTTTCCTTTTGCCAAAGGCTCAAGCGTAGAAAAGAACTCCGTAGGGGCATTTCTTAAAGCCTCTGAATGGTCGGCTCTACCGTAGTAAACATTAAAAATACTATCCTCGTTTGGAATAAATACGGCGTTGCCTTCAGGTATAAATCTTTTTGAAACGCCTTTTTCATTCTTGTATGTTGCACTATACGGATATATGGTTGTTCCGTGTACCTCCAAACATCGCTTATTATCTTTTTCTACCCAAGCGGCTTGTTTTTTCTCATCAAGTTTTAACTCAACACATCTAGCCCATAGCTTATCCATAAACTCATTGCTAGCAAGTCCGGTATAGCTTATGTCGCTTCCAAATTCATCGGATACGATTGCATCAATAGCTCTAAGAGCGGTGATAGGGTCTTGATCTGATTTGAACTCTACAACATCTCTTTCGCTTTCAAACTCAAACAATATCTTACCGTCGCCGTCCATTACCTTGCCAAATAGCGCACCCGCTGCCATATATTCAAGCGTTGTCACAAAGCTATTTTTGTGCTCACCTGCATATTTGCCGATAAGTTGCGCCAAACTCTTAAGCTTTTCGGCGTGACTCGAATATATCTCAAGCTCGTTTAGCTCTGCTGCCAAAATCACACTCTCAAGCGGAAAACGAGGCAATGTTAAATCAACCATATACACGTTACCCTTATCGTGGATGATATGATCAGCATATGGACTGACCGAATGCAATATGATTCCCTCGCCCTTTTGAATCGGCACTTTTGCGATATTGCCGTTAATCCCATCTTTTTTAGTAAAGAATTTATTGAAAATAAATCCTTTGTTTGTTTTCATTTGTGAAATGATTTCAACCATTGTTTTGGTTTGAAAATTTCTCATAAGCTCTTCATACATTTTTATACTCCTTATAGTGTTATGATCGCTCTATCAAATAGATCGATTTTCATTTGATTACTAAGTCCTTTTACCAGGCTTGCTTTTACTGCACCGCTTAGTAGCACTTGTGCCGTTCCGCTTGTATCTATACTTTGGCATAAAATACCGTTTGGTTTTTCTTCGACGGTGGCAAGAGGCGCAAAGCTAACTCCGCCATCAACTGAAATTAACGGCGTACCTATTTCGCATGGTTCCGACATTGTGATTTCTGCACTTATTACAAGGATCTCTTTTTTTACAAGATCGCTATAAGTTGCCGGCATTTTTGTAACTGACATTTTCATTCTCCTTTTTTGATGTTATTTTTTAAAGCCGTAGTCGTCTTGCTCGTTACATGACTCACCTCCTTTATAGCTATTGACTAGCTCTCTAAGCTCAAGAACTGCCTTAGCGTCTCTTGACAAGATTCCTATTTTTCTTACCTTTTGGTAGTCTGTTAAATCATTGTCAATAGAAATGCTCTCGATAGCCGCTCTAAAATAAGTTGCAAAAACCCTAAAAACATTCTCTTTGCCGTTTAGCGGATTGTGCGCCGCTTTTTTAAGTCTCAATCTCTCCCAGTCAATCCCATCTCTCTTATCGATTGATTTGTAGTTATTGACCGTTTTGACTGTAAGTCTCGTGATTCTTGCGACCTCTTCAACCGGATAGCCTTGAATATAAAGCTCTCTTACGCCCTCTCTTGCCTTATTTGATACCTTACTCACTTCGTTCCTCCTTTGTTAAATGATAGATTTGAGATAAAGAGAGACTATATTTTTTTGCAAGCTCTCTAAGCGGTGTGCCGTTTTTATAGTCTCTCAAGATTAGCTCATTTCTGAAAGTTGATTTAATACTCGGGATATAAATTGAAGAGCCTCCCCACTCCTCAAGCACCTCAATTATTGAGGCTCCGCCTTGAATCATGTTAAAAAGCTCTTCAAACAATTCCATATTTGTGACTACTCCCATATTGACGCCCTTTTTTAAATTTGGTATATTTGCGGCGTTGTTGCGGCGTGCAACAGTTTGAGAGTGTCTTTCATGATTTCTACCTTATTCGGAAGCTAAAGCTTTTTTGTCCTCACTTTTGGCTTTAGCTTCCCAACTTCTTAACGCATTAATCACTTTTGTAGCCTCCTTATGACTCATCTTTTCAGGATATAGAAAAAGCGTCCCGGTAGTTTTTTTGATAAACCATCTAAGCGACTCAAAATCTTTTCCGCCCGAAAGCTTTACCCATAAATCAGCAATCCAATCAAGCTGCGATTTTGTGCATTTTGAAGATTCGCTTCTTGCGTTTTTTATTTTCTGTTTTCTATTCATTTCTAACAATTCAACAATCAAAAAACTCGCCTTTTGCTTTGTAAGCTCTTTTGATGAAGCAACCTCGTATTTACTTAGCAACGCTTCATAATGGTCGTCCGAAAGCTTGATTCTTGATTTGAGCGTATGGATTGCCTTGATCTGATCTTTTGTTATGCTTTCCATTTTGACACCTTTATTTATGGTTTAACAAAAGCGATACCGCTTTTCACGGATTCGTTCATGGTCTCTTCTAATTTTGCAAGCCCCAGCGCAATATCTTCCAAAATCAGCCCTAAGCCCTCTCGAAAATCATCCTCTTCTATTCCGGTATCTTTTGAGGCTATTCGCAAAGCCGCTTCTGTTAGAAAATCAAGCCTTAATCTATATCCTCTTACATCTCTTGCCGCATACTCCATTTCGCTAATACACTTTGCCATTTTGATACTCCTATATGTTTATGTGTTTAATTCGCTGTTAAACCCGTTTAAAATCATTTAAAATCTTTTTGGCATACTCAGAGATACGCCCGACTAAAAAACCGCTAAAATCCACTATTTGACAATCATTGTTGAAGCGGCTATCAAAATATCCTCATCAACCTCTTTGCCGTGCATATCTGCTAAGTCTTTTGCCTCTTCGAGTAAAAACGCCGCCAATCTAAAGTTTGAGTTCGTTAGGTCTTTGACTTTTTTCCATGCCTTAACGCCAAACTTTTGGCATACATCTTTTAGTTCCTCGTCTTTGAGCCTCTCAAAAGTAAGTCTTAAGCGGATTCTGCTATCGAGATAATCAAGCTCTCCGTTATTGCCTTTGAGATTTTGCTTGAGTTTGAGCGTACCGACTAGAATAATAGGCGTGTTTGACTCCTCCCATATATTCCTTACCATGTCAAGCGTTTTATCTTTGAGCCATTCCGCTTCATCAATGATGATAAATCTATCAATCCTCTCAAGACTCTTTACAACCGCATTAAACAAACTTCTACCTCGACTCTCTTTTTTAAGATTGAGCTTTTCGCACAATATTTCAAGAAAGTCTTTTGTCGTAAAAAGGTTATTTGCCTTGATATAAATTGCCTCCGGTCTATCTTTGATAAATTGTTTGATAGCCGTACTTTTGCCAAACCCTGCATTGCCAAAAATAGCCGAAAGCATTCGCCTTTGGATTGATTTGGTAATGATGTAATTTGCCGCCTCCGTATTCCTTGTTTGGATAAAAAAGGAATTTTGATTACTTGAGTCGTTTGCGGTATAATTTGCAACAAAGTTTTCAAGCTTTGTCTCCAAGCTTCGCACATCCCCGCCATAAGTCCCGCTAAGATACTGGCTGATTTGTGCGTCGCTAACTCCTATGCTATCGGCTAACCATTTTTGATTCTTGCCGACACCTTTCAAAAACACTCGGATTTTGTTTTTCATGCAACTCCTTTCTAAAGCCGTTAGGCTTAATTAGGCTATCCGCAAATAGCCCTATAAACCTAATATGCGATTTTCTTTAGATAAATATCCTCGTATAGATCATCAGGTTTTCTTTTTTTGCTCTCTTTAGTAGAGCTTGCAAGATGATCCCACGCAACATATTTTTCTTTTACCTCTTTGATGGTCGCAACCTCTTTTTCTATCTCTTTGGCTATGTCGTGGAGTCTCTCAATATTTCCGCTATTTTGCGTCATACCACCACCGCCTATAAGTTCGATTGGTTTAGCGTCGCTGAAAACTTCTTTGTTTGTTTCGATAATTTCGCTCACAAAGTCTCTATCTTTGTATTTTGAAGCTATTTTTCTATTCTCGTTTACAACCTGTTTGAGTTCTGCTTTGTAGATTTGTTTTGCCTCTAATGCCGTCTCGAAAGTAACCTTTTCATTTGTAGCAATTCCGATAAAGCGACCGTCAAGCTCAAACATAAAGCATTGATTTTGATTTATTGGATCTATGATTATTTTGATTTCGTCGCCGACCCTATTACCCAAAAGCCCGCTTTGGCTATTAAAGAGGTGGTTATTTTTTCTAATTCCCTTTTTAGCGACTTTGACAATCTCTTTTTTGCAAAATGCGTATGCAAGATTTTGAATATTTGAACGCTTGATATGGGCTTCGTCTGCTAAAAATGCTTCATAAGGCGATGTTTTAAGAGAGCTGTTAAACTCTCTACTATAAACATTGTCTATCCATTCATCAAGTTTAGCCGCTAGTATCTCTATCGATTCCGCCGCTTGTTTTTCGGCTTTTCCACTTAATCTATCCGCAACCGATGTTTGCGACTTGATAGATTGAAACTGCGCTACGCTATGACCTTTAAACCCTCTTAAAAGCTCGGTAAAACTGTTTTGAATCGTTCCAAAATGTCGCTCAACAAATGGCTTTTGATCACCCGAAAACGGAGCGGTTCTAACATGCTTAATTCCCCACTCTTCCATCAGCTGCTCTAAGTGTTTGGATAGATAATCTTTGCCGTTATCCGTTACGATATGCTCAGGAATGCCAAGCTTATTAAACGCCTTATAAAGAAGTTCGGATATAGCCGCTGCATTTGAGTGTTTGACGACACCGACCACTTTCATAGCTGTTTTTATGTCACTGATTGAGATGAGCTGCCAAGTGGATTCTTTGTTGCCAAGCACACCGAATGCGTCTAGTTGCGTTGAGTCTATTTCCCAGTAATGATTAGCGTATAACGCTTTTTCTCTAGCGTCACCAAATGCCGGTAAATAACAGTTTTTAAATCTATCGGGATTGATAAGAAACTTATACTCTCTACTGCTCTTAAGCTCTTTGATGATTTCGTTAATGCGTGTATAGCTGATAACACCGCCAAGCCCTTTAAGCGTTGCGATGTACTGCTCTTTTGATATTTCGCCTCTTTTGTAGGCTTCTTTGTTGATAATTCGATAAAGGTTTTTAGCTCTTATGTCGCCTTTTTTAGCCCAAAAAATGCTTTTTAGCTCATCTACGACCCAGTTTTTTATCTTCCAGTTATCGCCTTTGGCTCTACCTCTTCTATCGATTAAGCCAAAAACGCCGTTACTCTCATGAGCCTCTTTAAAACGCTTGATTTGGTTATAGCTGATATTGATTCCAAAGCTCTCAAGCTCTTCAAAATAGAGAGTTTCGATATACTCTTGAAACTGGCTAAAGGTTCCCTCGAATGTTTCATACTCTTGAAGTAGCTTTTTTTTGAAAAAGATTTTCTCTTTTTCATCATCTGAAAGCTCTTCTAATGTGCTTGTTTTATCGCTATCAAGCCCTAAAATAGGCGTTGTTGTAGAAATTGTAGTTGTTGTACACCCTTTACCACAACTACTATTTGATACATTGAGAAAACTTTTTTCATTAAAAAACTTGCTAAATATATCACTCTCATTTTTTGGCTCTACAACTTCTACAACATTTACAAGCTCTTCGCATTTTAGGGGCTTATATGCGTATCCTTTACCGCTTTTGCGTGAGCCGATTTTATACTCTACTCCTTTTATGTTCACTATTTTTAAGCCGCTATCAACGGCTTTTTTGGTGAGTGCTCGAATATATTGTTGCGTGACTGCGTGCAAATTTGATAAGTCAGATGATGAGTATTTATCTAGCATAAACGCCGTCTTCGCTAAGAATTTTTATAGCTTCAGTGGTTTTATTATCTCTAAATGACTTGCCAACCCCGTTATACACTATATGTCTAACCGTGCTAGCATCCAAGCCTCTTCTATAGCAGTATTCGTTAAGACTCCATCCAAATTTTGCCCTGATATTATTCATTATAGGATGATGTTTTACACTTACCATTACTTATATCCTTATATTTGAGCAATGTTGCTCAAGAAATATTTGTACAATGATAGTTCATTTCCGCTCAAATGTCAAGTATTTTGAGCTTAATATATTAAATAATGCTCAGATAGTAAGTGCATTGAATGATATTTGGAGCATATTTAGATATAATTGCTCCAAGTATTGAAATAAAAACAAGGATAAAATTTGTTAAAAGTAGTATTACTACCAAAAGATTTATCATTTATAGGCGAGAAAGTTAAAGTTTTGCGTGAGTTGATGGAGCTAACATTGTCAGAGTTTGCAAATAAAGCGCAAACAAACTATAGAATGGTATCTCACTATGAAAAAGGCGAGAGAGGTATCAAATTAGATTTTGTCATAAAACTTATTTTCAATCTAAAAGTAAATCCTTATTGGTTATTTTGGGACGATTCCAAGACGGCAAGAGAAAATATCGAAACAATTAGAGTCTATATTTCCTCCCTTGAGAAAGAAGCCGATAAATCAATTTTTATCAGTGATAAATTCGACTTACCCGATAAGAACGGAGAGTTAAATATATTTTTGTCAGGTGCCAATATGTCCCTTAGAGATAAAATAGAAAATTACATTTATGACAATGACGATCTAAAAATTAAAGCAATAGATATAATTGCTCGCTTAGAAAAAGCGTCTCCAATTCTTGTAAGTATCTACAATGACATAAACGAGTTGAAAAAGATTCTTTCAAAGTTGTAGCTTAAAAAAGCTAATTTCAACAATCGTTGCATTTAAAACAGTTGCTATTTGTTGCTTTTCTCTTGAAACCTTAAACGGAAAAGGAACGCCTCAAAAATTCTACTTTTTCCAAAATATCAGGACGCTTAAATATCGGTTCAATGGGGGTTAAAGGCTCTTTTATAGGCTTTAAATCGTGCCAAAAAAAGGCTTTTAGGAAGTGCGGGAAAAAATTTGCTTTTTGACAACTCTAAAAAATTGAGTTGGTATTTCGTTTAAAGCTCGATTAATTGGGAGTTCGCAAAAAAAATTTGCTCAAAATATCTATTGACATTTCATAGCCCCCTTAACATCCACCCTAAAAAATGCGTTTATTAGCGTTTCCATTTTGGGATCACTCTGAACAAAACTCCATGGATTGCCTTTTTGATAACGGATAAAAATTGGCCATGGATGTCTTCCGTAGTAGTCTTGTGTTCCTTGAATGAGGATATCCCAAGATTGCATGGAGTGATGATTTTTCTGTACCAAATTATAAATTTCTTTTTCGCTGGTAGTGACTTGATATTGAAGGGTTACACCGTATTCTGCTAGTTGATACTCAATGCCTTTCCATAAAAACATCAAAGAGTCTTGTGTTGCGACATTGAGCTTAATACCGTTTAAAAGCTGATGTAACTTTTGTGAATTCATTGTACAATCAGCTTTTCCCAAGGCATATGGATTTAAAACACCCTCTTTTTTATAGGTAAAATCTAGCAAATTTTGCTGATTTAGGGCACAATTCAGTGCTTGACGCACCTCTTTACGATAGATGGGTGAATTTTTTTTGATGAGATTGAAATAGATCGTAAAATTATTGGTTGAGGGCATTGCGACTAGTTTTGCATACGGTGAGAGCATACTTTCGATTTTTTTGTTAAAAGGAATTTGCATAAAATCAAGCTTCCCATCTTCAAAAAGTGTCATTTCAAGGGCTTTTTGGCTCTCTAATTCTGTATAAAATGTAATTTTTTGGATACTTGGATACTCTTTCTCCCAATAATAAGGATTGGCTTCAAGGATAACTTTGGGGGTTTGTTTCATCCCCGTGATCATCCCTTCAACTAAAATATAAGGTCCCAAACCATACGGACCTGATGCTTTGATATTGGCCCCCGTTTCCGCCCCACCCCAGCCATACGTTTTTAAATAGGCCTCAGAATAAAAATAGATACGTGCAAGATCACGAAACAACATACCATAAGGCTTATACAGATGCAGGCGAACTTTGTATTCTGAGATTTTTTGAACCGATTTGAGAGAGTGATGAATGTCTGTATAATTAAAAGGTTGCTTTAGAAAATGGGTGAAATTATGCACCACCGAATCGGCATTAAAAGCGGTTCCATCTTGAAAGCGAACCCCACGTCGTAGTTCAAATTCATAGAGTATAGGGGAGAGTTTGCTGCTTTTTGTCGCAAGAGAGTATTCCCAACCTTGGTCATTTTCAGCTAATCTAACCAAGCCTTCATTGACCAAACGAGACACATAATTGTAAGGCATGGAGGGCAAAAAAACGTTGATATGCGAACGTGGGTCTTTTACTTGCAAAGCTCGTGACGCACTGTCATCATGACGATACGTTAACGTATCGGCACACAACCATAAGGATAAAAAAAGCCCTAAAAGGCTATATCTCAAAGCTATAGCCTGCGAGGGAATGGTTTTTAATAAAATTGCTATGCAGTTTTTTTCGTAAGGTTTTGACCAGTGTACGAAGTGCTGCGATGCTCATGAACTCCTCTTTCCATACGCTCATCTCAATTTCATCGTAACTCACAACCATCCCTTTTTTGCGCAATAACAGCTCTAAAAAATCTGATTCCTTATGCGTAAGCTCCGTCTCTTCCCCATTGTTTTGGACTAAAAGGCGATTTTTAAAATCAAATTTGCAACCACGGCATTCAAAAAAGATGGTACGCTCTGATTCTATTTCTTCGATGCAAAGGCGAAGGGCACTGAGGAGTTCATCAAGGGCAACGGGTTTGATGATATATTTTTCGATTTTAAGCTCAATGGCACTTAAAAGATACTCTTTGTCCGTATGCGCTGTTATCATTAACATAGGTGTTTTTTTATCGATTTTTCGAATCTCTTTAACCATATACAAGCCATCACGAACAGGCATACGAAGATCTGTTAAGATAATATCGGGTCGCTTGGTATCATAGAGATCAAGTCCCTCTTCCCCATTTTTAGCTTCAATCACCTCTTTGAGATAATATGAGAGTGAATTGACCATCGGTTTGCGTATGCCCTCTTCATCTTCAGCATACAAGAGCGTCATTGTTTTGAGTTTTTCAAGCCAAAGTTCCATTTTTGTGCCTTTATAAAGACTTTGCATGCAAAAATTGTAACGAAAAATCCTTCCATGATAACTAAATATACTATAACAGCAAAAAATGAGAAAAAAATGAGGTCAAAAATTCTCTTCGCCAAATATGACTGGCGAAGAGAGAAGGAAAACTATTTCTGAAAGTTTTGGAGGTATTTTTCGATACTGTAACGCTCTGCACCACTCAAACCTGCTTGTGCACTCATCGCTACTAGGATAGAAGGCCAAACATTTGCATCAAACTCATCTTCAGGATGTAAGGCGTGGCATGTTCCACATTTACTTTGGAAAAGCGCTTTTCCTGCACCTATAATTTTGCTTTTATCAGCACCTAATGAGGCCGTTTTAACAAAACCTTTAACCGATACATTTAACCATACCGTATCGTATTCGTCTTTTTTCTGGCCAATGATTTTATAAGCCGATGGACTCAAAGCTTGAAAGCCAACCATTAAAACACCCGCCTTTTCATAAGCAATCGTACTGCCCTCTGGCATATAACCTACAAACTCAACTTCCGTAAAATCCCCGCTTGTAGACAATGTCTTCACTTCGGAAGCAACAACCAGCTCACCAAGAGCTGGTCCTTCACTTGCTTCTGTATACAAAGGTGCGCTTTTGGACAAAAACGCACTTTGCGCAAATAACATCGTTGTGATGACACATAACGGTGCTATCAATTTTAATAATTTCATTAAGCGCCTTTAATTTGGGGGGCCTTAAAAATTCCAATCGCTGGAACTTCCCCTTTGAATTTTTCAATCTCTACCAATGCCGTGGCTTGATTTCCTTGCGCAAGCTCAGAAGTTCCAACATCAGGCGTTAACACGTTAACATCTCCATGGCGACAAAGTGTGCCTGGTTTTCCAGCAACTGATGGGTCATACCACGCACCCTCTTGCATTCTAACAGCCCCTGCCATAACGGCTTCGGTCACGACTGCACCTGCGAGGACTTGTCCACGTTTATTGAAGACTCTCACCACATCGCCATTTTTGATTCCGCGAGTGGCCGCATCTTTTGGATTTAACCAAATAGGCTCACGTCCATCAACCTCTTCAAGGTGACGAATCCATGTATTGTTAAGTTGTGAGTGAAGACGATATTTTGGATGCGGACTCACTAAGCTTAATGGATACTCTTTAGCTACGGATGATCCAGCCCACTCCATCGGTTCAAACCACATTGGATGACCTTTACACTCTTTATAGTTGTAGCCTGCGATTTTTTTAGAGAAAATTTCAATTTTACCCGATGGCGTACCTAAACGATGGACGATTGGATTTTTCCTAAAATCTCCCATTTTGACGAACTTTTTGGCACTCTCTGGTACTTCAAATTTGACAAATCCTTGCTCCCAAAACGCATCAAAAGTGGGCATTTTGATACCTGATTTAGTCCCTTTATCATAAGAGGCTTGATAGAAGGATTTGATCCATTCCATTTTGCTTTTTCCCTCTGTGAAGGCTAAGACTTGCTCAGCGGTAAAGCGGCGTAGAATATTGACAAAAATATCAAAATCATCCATGGCCTCGCCCGCTGGTTTAACCGCTTGTTTCATGGCAAAGATGTATGTATTACTGTGTGCTTTGGTGATATCGTTACGCTCTTGTTCTGTCGTTGCAGGAAGAACGATATCGGCCATTCTAGCACTGGCTGTCCAGAAGTTATCTTGAACAATAAAGGTTTCAAGTTTTTGCCACGCTTTGATCATACGGTTTCGATCTTGGTGGTGATGGAAAGGGTTACCACCTGCCCAGTATGCCATTTTTAAATCTGGCCATTTGTAAGCTTTACCATCAAAGTTATACTCACGACCAGGATTTTCCAAACACTCTACAATACGTGATACAGGAATTAAATCCATCTTAGCGTTTTTCCAAG
>JAQUVE010000186.1 GCA_028693565.1 Sulfurospirillaceae bacterium
TTTTCAATCCATAGATAAATAAAAAGGCAAATCCACCATATTTGGCAACCGTTTGCAAAGAGGGAAACCGTTCGACTAAGTATCCAAAGCCTGAAACGCCCAAGAAAATCAAAATCGCATCGGAGAGCGCACATACTAAACAGATAACAAAGACATGCTCTTTTTTAATGCCTTGTTTGAGCACAAAAGCATTCTGAGCTCCAATAGCAAGAATAAGTGAAAAACCAAGACTAAAACCTGAGAAAAAAGCGTGCATTACGTGTTCTTTATGGTGAAAATAAGGAGCATAGTAGCAAAATATTGGTTAATCACATCTATTAGCGTATTTATTTGTTATGATGGTTACTATTAAAAGGAGTTGCGATGAAAATTTTCTCTTTTGTGATGGTTTTTATTTTGGCTTTGTGTGCAGATTCAATTTCGCCTTTACCAACAGCAAATGCTCTTTCATCTTTTGAAAAAAGTTCTATTCCTTTTGATATACCAACATTAAAAATATTGTGGAAAGAACGTATTGAAGCGATACGTGCAAAAGGGATGATTCCTTTGATTGATGTTGAATCATCGTTTAATCCAAGTAAATTTGATTTAATTGATTACGCTAAAATAATGGATGATAAAGGTGTAGCGTTGATTGCCTTTTCACCGCAAATCGGAGATAATGCTTATACTAAAGCGCTAAAACTGTGGCACGATGCATCGCGACAACTTATACATGCTGATGCTGCTCGTTATGTTCCCACAAGTACAGCAGGAATTTATCCTGCATGGACAAGTGAGCCTAAGGCATTTATCAATGAAACGATAAAACAAGTGGAAAAACAACATTATCCCCTTTTAGGGGAGTTCGAATTTCGGCACTATCTTTCTCCTCGACAAGTGAAGCGCAACGAATATTATCGAGATATTAGTATTCCTATAGATTCTGAGGCAGGTCATTTGTTGTTTGACTTTGCCGAAAAGACGGGTATTGCATTTCAAATTCACTATGAAGTGGAAGATACTTTACTTGAGCCATTGGAAAAAATGCTTAATGCTTATCCTCATGCTAAAGTGATTTGGTGTCATTTAGCACAAATTCGTTATAGCGATAGAGCCAAACAGTATACTTCTGCTTTTGTACGGGGCTTACTTGAACGTCATCCCAATCTCTATTTTGATTTAGCTTTTGGCGATAAAGATTCGATCTATAAACCAAGTGGTGAGCACCACTCAACGATTTGGGATAGAAGCAGTGGGCAGCTTAAGAGTGAATGGGCCCAGTTGCTAGAGGATTATCCGTATCATTTTTTGAGTGCATTTGATATTGGCGGTGATCGTCATGACGAATTGTCTGAGAAGATACACGTCTCTCGTGAAGTTTTAAAAAGTTTATCCCCTAAAACACAAGAGATTATCGCGTACAAAGCATTTTGGAAACTTGTTTTTAATGAAGAGATTTAGGTTTTTTGAAAGAGATAAAAAGCCTTTCGACAAGTAAAAAAATACCAATCATAACAACGCTATATTCAAATACACCTGCAACTTTTTGTGCCCAAAAGCTATGAAGAAGGGCTAAAAGAAGTGCTAAGTAGACAGCTTTGTGATACTTTGAAAATTTTGCAAAAAGTTTTTTAAATGAGGTAAGTGCCATAAAAAATAAAATGACAAAAGCAGTAAATCCAACATAAATAAACGGTTTTTTGAGACTCTTTTCAAAGATAGTGATAAAGTCAAGTTCGCTGTCTAAAACCAGAAAAACGCTTGCATGTAAAAGAACGTATACAAAGCTTAAAAGCCCAACAGTTTTACGGTAACGAAGCAGGTTAAAATGGCACATACGTTTACATGTGGAAGGTAAAAGAGAGAGTAAAAGCAGTGCAATTGCCCCAATGCCTGTGTAGTGATAGAGCATTTTGATGGGGTCAATCGCACTGTCAAGTTGATAGTATACCAGCGCAAGTGGAAGGAGGGCAACAAGAGTGAGTAGGATTTTCAAAAGAACTTCCTTAAATCCATTCCCGCATAAAGATGCTCAACCTCTTTTGCGTAACCATTGAACTTTAGTGTTGGTTGCTTCAGAAGTTTCCCCAAAACACGCTCTTTGGCTTGCGTCCAACGAGGATGGTCAACTTCAGGATTGACATTGGCGTAAAAACCGTATTCGTTAGGGTTTTGATCTTGCCATGTATTAAGTGGTTGTTCTTTAACGCACTCGATAAGATCAAGCGATTTGATAGACTTAAAACCGTATTTCCATGGTACAACTAAACGAATAGGTGCACCATTTTGAGGTAATAATCGTTTTCCATACATGCCCACAGCGATAAATGTGAGTGGATGCCGTGCTTCGTCCATTCTAAGGCCTTCGACATAAGGGTATTTAATAGCAGAAAAGATACCTCTATTTTGATCAGGAAATATAGTTGGGTCATGCCTTGTGGTAAATTTGACATACTTAGCATCACTGTTGGGTTCTAAGTAATCGAGTAGTTTGTACAAAGGAAAACCAATCCATGGAACGACCATCGACCAGCCTTCAACACAACGGAAACGGTAAATGCGTTCCTCTAAGCCAAATTTAGCGATTAACGTATCCACTTCAATCATCTGCTCTTTGGCAATTTCACCAAAAAAACCTAAATGCCATGGAGTTGTCTTCATGTTTTGTGAGAGTTTAACAGGAGCTTCTTTATCGGTAGAAAATTCATAAAAATTAACATAATGAGTGGCTTGCTCCATAGGATTAATAACAAGCTTTTGAGCGTTACTATCGGGTATATAATGAAGGCTTGTATCTTTTGGGAGTTCGGCTAAGAGCTTGGAAATAGCAGTGCTACTGACAAGAGCACCAGCACCTAATTTTAAAAATTGACGGCGCGCGTTAAAAAAGGCTTCGGGTGTAATAGTTTGCATCTTTGCTCCTTTGCTAAGATGCGTTTATTGTAACATAAATGTGACAATAAAAGTTAAATGAAAGAATTTAACGTTTATCTAACCACGCTTCAAGCATTTGTGAGGCGATGCTGGTGGAGTAGGGTCTTATGGGAAGTGTCTCTTTGGTGAACCATTGGGCATCTTCGATTTCGTCTTCTTGAATGCAAATCTCACCGCTTTTGTAGGTGGCAAAAAAACCAATCATCAAGGAGTGGGGGAAGGGCCATGATTGAGTGCCGAAGTATCTTAAATCTTCGATTTCAACACCGACTTCTTCTTTGACTTCTCGTTTAGCACACGCCTCAGCACTCTCTCCCGCTTCTACAAAGCCAGCAATGAGGCTGTAAACTCCCTTGATAAAATGCGGTGAGCGAGCTAGTAAAACTTCATCTCCTCGTATGATAAGAACGATACATGCTGGAGAGAGTCTAGGAAACGATAGAAAGTTACAAGCCTTGCATGAAAAAGCTGATTGGGCGTAGGAGATTTCCATAGGCTTTCCACAGCGTCCACAAAAGCGATTGTCACGGAACCAATGCACTAGCTCTTTAGCACGAATGAGGGCTTCTAAAAGGTGCGGGGTTTGCTGTGTTAAAATTTGACGCAAAGAGGTTTTCATCAATGTATCAGGCGTTTCGTGTTGTTCACTCCACAGATGAACACTGAGCGTGATGGTTTCAAAAGAGCCAATGCTAAAACTGTGAAGGGGAGTTCCAAGGGGTTCTAAGTAT
>JAQUVE010000187.1 GCA_028693565.1 Sulfurospirillaceae bacterium
CATGTTTGATGTTGCTACAAAGCTAATTGGGGTTGTAATGATTTCATCATCTTTTTTTATATCACAAACACTGTATGCAGCAAGAAGTGCTGAGGTTGCGGAGTTAAAAGTAACGGCATGTTTTGAACCTGTATAAGAACAAAGAGCTTTTTCAAACTCCTCTACTTTTGCACCTTGCGTTAAGTATGGACTCTTTAAAACTTCAACAACTGCATCAATATCATCGCTTTGTATGTGTTGAGTGGAGTAGGGCAACATTAGTAACTATCTGTATGAGCTATTTTTTCAAGAAGTGCTTCACATGAGAGCCACTCCGTATTGTTACCTGAGTTGTACTCAAACCCTTGAGTAACACTTTTCCCAATCTCACCTAGTCTGTTTTTAGAAAAGTCATACTGACCAATAAACTGAATAGTTGGTTTGATGACATAATGATCATGGAATTCAAGCGTTATATGGCTATCATCAGATGGACACATAATCTCATGAAGTTTCTCTCCAGGCCTGATTCCAACTATTGTATGTGGTAAGTGTGGTGCTATGGCATGGGCTAACTCTGTTATCTTCATGGATGGAATTTTTGGGATAAAAATCTCACCACCTTGCATTCTTTGAAAGTTTTTGAGTACGAACAAAACACCATCTTCAAGTGTGATTAAAAATCGTGTCATTTTTTCATCAGTTATAGGCAGTTCTTTTGCCCCATCGTATATAAGCTTTTGAAAAAATGGTACGACTGAGCCACGAGAACCTATAACATTTCCATACCTTACAACTGAGAGTCTTGTCTCTCTATCTCCAGCTAGATTGTTTGCTGCTACAAATAGTTTATCACTTGCTAGTTTTGTTGCACCATATAAGTTGACAGGGTTTGCGGCTTTATCTGTTGAGAGGGCTATAACTCTTTTTACATTTGCCTCAATAGCAGCATCTATATCATTTTGTGCACCCATAATATTTGTTTTGATGCACTCCATGGGGTTGTATTCTGCTATTGGGACATGTTTGAGTGCTGCTGCATGCACAACATAATCAACACCTCTCATTGCTTTATTTAAACGATGCAAATCTCTAACATCACCTATAAAGTATCGCATACATTCGTCGTTGAATTTTTGAGCCATTTCGAACTGCTTTAATTCATCTCTAGAATAAATTATTATTTTGTTAGGCTTGTATTGTTTTAAAATTGTATGGACAAACTGTTTTCCAAAACTACCTGTTCCTCCAGTGATAAGTATGTTTTTGCCATTTAACATATTGTGTCCTATAAATAATTTTATATGACAATGAGCAATTCTAGTACCATTATGTAATTTTAGTTAGCTCTTAGAATCCCCATAAGATTGATCAATCATCATTTGCAGTGAAGAGAACTCTGCATTTAGTCTACTAATCATGGCATCATAAGCTATGAATTTTTTAGTAAGGATTTCATAACGACTATCAAGAGAAGCCTTTTGTTTGTCATACTGATTTATAGTATTCTCTTTTGCGCTGTCAAGCTGCTTTGAGAAGTTACTAAGGAGCTTGTTATAGCCCGTATAATCATCCATTCTGTTGTTAAGTTTTGTAAAGATGCCCTCAGTTGTGCTATCTCCACTAAAGAACATCTCCAATCCTTTTGGATCAGTGCTGAGCTTTTCATTAAACTTAGAAGAGTCTAAACTCATAACACCATGTCTATCTATATCTATGCCATAGTCCATAAGCGAGTTTCCATTTTTATCAACTTGTGTTATTAGATCTGTTATGTCTCTTCTTATTGATTTTACAAAACTATCACCGTTAAATATACCTACGCTGCCACTCTCTCTATCAGATCTAGTCATATCTTGCAAGTTTGTCATTAAGTTGTTGTAGTTAGTTACAAACAAAGACATCTCAGAATTTATCGAAGTATTATTTTGAGCTATATTTATAGATGCTGTATCAGTAGGCGCTTGATTTTCATTCAGTTTTATAGTAACACCAGCAACCAAGTCAGTTATCTCATTTGTATCGCGAGTTATCTCAACACCGTTGTACTTAAAAGTTGCTGGTTTAGCGATTTGTATATTGCTTAGTCCAAGCGCCGTTGTTAGATTTACTTCAGGTGCTACTGTATTTGTGTTCGAATCTGAGAATGTTATTGGCTTATTGGTATCTTTTGCTGTAATGACTAATTTGTAGCTATCTTGTCCTACTTGTAAAACAGAGGCTGTGAGAGAATCACCAGCCACCTCATTTATACTATCTCTTATATCATTTAAAGAGCTATTAGCGCTATAGTTTATATTAAAGTCCTTAGCGCCTGTGCTTATAGTAAAAGTACCAGCTCCCAAATCAGTTATAGGAGTTGACTTTGTAGCTAATGCAGTAGAGTTCCAAACATCCGCTTCAGCTTTACTTACATCTGTAATGCTAAAAGCTTGTACATTTGAGCCTGAATCAGCAGTAACTGTTACTGCATCAGTGTTCCCAGTTACAGCGCGGCTAAGATAAAGGTTGTCTCCATCAAGTGCGCTAAAGCTTCCTTTTAGAGTAGTCATAAGAGACTCTAAAAGCTTATAAGCATCCTCTTTTTGAGCATCTAAAGTCATCTTTTTCTCTAATGGTTTAAGAACAGTCTCTTCATCGGCTGTTCTAAGCTTATCGACTAAATCTGATGTTAATACTCCTGAACCAATTCCAAGTGAGTTTACTGATGACATAATAAATCCTTTTTATATAATTATTTACATATTTATTAACTATAAAATCGACCAAATTGTAAAAATCTTTAGATTACATAGAAGCAAATAAAATACCATCTAAATTATGTTTAAACACTAAAGTAATTTTTTTGCTGTCCGATATACAAACAATGGATAATTACGAAGAAGAGAAAAAGGAGTTTCAAATGTATGGTAATTTAGCACATAATATATATGCACAAAACAACGTCGGTATAGAATCGCCACAAAAACTTATAGAGATGCTTTATGAAGGTGTTTTACGTTTTAATGCACAGGCAAAAAAGGCTATAAAAGATAATAATTTAGAGAAAAAAGTTTATTGGACAAATCGTTCTATAGCAATTATTACAGAGCTAATAAATACATTAGATATGTCTCATGGTCAAGTGTCTCAGTATTTACAAGAACTTTACAGTTATGAGATTAGACTCTTAAGTACTGCAAGCTTAGAAAATAACACTGATAAGCTTGATGAAGTTAGCAATGTTTTTAAAGGGCTTTTAGAGGGATGGCGAGAGAGCACTTATGTGGCTCGATAAGTTAAAGATAGCAATTGTTCAAAAAGATACAGACAGTATTAGTAAACTTTTAGACGATATTTCTCAGATTAAAGATGCTAAAAAGTTAGAGGAGTTGCAAGAAGCAAGTTATCTTCTTCAAGAGGCTTCTTTACTTCTAAATTCTCTAAAAGATGAAACTTTAAATTCTATAAATCAGACTAAAAAGAGTATAGACTTTTTAGGCTCTACAGATATGAGAAACTCAAAAGGGTTAGACATCCGTTTGTAATTTCAGCTTTTTTGGTTATAATTTCATCGCTTCTCTCTAGACCTGTGCAATGGTGTCTTAGGATATCGTGTCAGGGTAGTAATACAGCAGCACTTCTTGATGTGCTATGTGCCGCAGGTATCT
>JAQUVE010000188.1 GCA_028693565.1 Sulfurospirillaceae bacterium
CGATTTAGGATTACTGTTTTTGACTCTTTTGTGGGAGTTGGTAGATGAGCTTTTCGTTTTTGCTCTTTTTGTGGTAGCTCTTCTTGTGAAGTTGCTTTTTCTATTTGAGGGATGATTTCCCACTCGTACATACTTGGGCTCAGTTTATTTGCTACTCCATCATAAAGCAGAGGCAAATCTTGCAAAAGAGCCTCAATGGATAAAGATGGGCTTAGATACTCACTCGAAACTACTAAAAGCATATCTGCATGTTCGCTCTCGCTAAATCTTCTCTCTTGCGAGAGTCCAAGTAGTTTGTTGATATCATCATCATTGACACTATCTAACCGCGATATTTTCCACCCTAAAGTTTTTGCAGAAACTACCAAAGATTGCCAAGCGTGACCAGCGTCTAAGTTTACATATCTAAAAGCTCTCTCTCCATATTTCCACACTTCTCTCCATGAAATACTTGAGAGTCCTATGATAAAACTATTCTTTGGAAGTGTGTCCCAAAAATTTGTATCAAAACTAGCTAAGGCTTCAAGAGAATGATTTTTTGGAGCATAGTGAAAAAGTGTAGTTTTGCCATTTTGCTCTTGTAGTTGTGGCGGTAAAAGGAGGTACGCTTCAGTTGGATGTAAATTTCCACTCGAAGCGTTACAACGAACTGCCCACGAGCCATCTCCTGAGACTTTCCAAGCTGCTATACCCATAGAAAACTGTAAAAGTTGTGAGAGTGATTCTTTTAGAAGTGGAGCGCAAGGCAAATCACTATCAAGAAGATGATACGGTGGAGTTGTATGAGCAAATGCCAAGGGAAGCATAAAGTTTTCTGCTCCTCTGTACTCACGAAAAGGGTTAGGTTGCGTAGCCCAGTCCATATATCCTAGTGAACGTGCATATCTCTGTTGTGAGTGTTTTGTTACTTCATGGTAAGCAAATGTTGTTTGTAAGTTTTTATTCATATGTGCAGTGTAGTAAATCTAACTTAAATCAAATGAGAGGCAGATGATTTAAAGATATGTTTTATGTTTATTTCAGGAATTATTACATCAAGCTTTAATCTATGATATGTCGTAAAAGTGGAGATTCACTCACAGGGGTGTAATCTCTATTTATTTTTTTCTAAGTATCTATTATATTGACTCATTGTTATGAGTAAAAAACCAATCGCTATTAGTAAATAAACCGCATATAAAATATCTTTATAATCATAAATTACAATTTTAAATACCATCATTAATGCCTCTATTGAGAGTGCAATAATTATTGATATTAAAAATTTTATTAGAAGTTTATTTCCTCCATGTGCCTCATGGTTATGCTCTTTAAAAACCACTTCATGTTCTAACAAATTTTTGGCAAGGTCAAAAATAGCCAGACCCAGTGTTAATGCGATAGTAGATTTAAAGATTGACTCAAATAGATTATTTGAAACTAAAAAAAGGTTGTTTAAAAAATCATAAATTGCATAAAAGACCAATATTAATGCAAATATTGTTAGGCTCATGCCAATAATTCCGTACACAACTTTTGAAGCATTTGCAAAAATTTTTGATATTGTATCTATGTGGTTATATTCATTTAGTAATTTGAAAAGATTAAAATCTAAAGCTATAAATCTATCATCTATTTTTTTAACCAAAGTTATAGTGTATTTCCCTGTTTTAGCAGACATATATGGGGAACTAATATAGTACTCTTTATTTTCAATATCTATATTTTCTTGTAAAGTTTTTTTTAACTTTCCTTTTGATGAAGCTGTTTCTTGTCTATCTCTATTAAAGATTGGAGAAAGCTGTATAAAATTTTCATCTACAGCATATATTGTATCAAGTGAGCTAAAATATAAAAATACTTCATCAAGATTTTCATTTTTTATACTATTTACATGATTGCTATCAAGTTTATCTAGCAGTGTGTTTAAAATATCTATTTTATTCTTTTTAAAAATATTAATAAACTCTTTCATAACTAAACTCCTTTAATGTTAAATATATTTATATTTTACACCCTTAGTATATAAAATGTTTAAAAGTTATTCTGCCTCCTAGGTAGCAACAAATATGTTCAATCATCTCAAACATTTAACTTATCAAGAAGTTTTTGAAAGTTTTTTATTTGAATGTTTTTTCTTGAGAGTTCTATAACTCCATCTTTTTTTAATTTTTGAAGACTTCTGTTTACAACTTTTCTAACAGTTCCAACCATAGAAGCAATATCTTCATGCCTTAAGTTGTCAATAATTTTTAGTGTAGGTTTGTTGCCTTGCATGTAGGTGAAATTTGTAAAGAGTTGTAATACTCGCTGATAAACATCATAAAACGATAGACTAACAGCTAAATTTTCCATCGATTTTAATTTTGCTGCGAGGTATGTGTAAAATAGTTGCCTAAAAGTATTATCATCTAAAATCATCTGTTTTACATCTTCAAGAGGGATACTTACTAGTTCAGTATCTTCTAATACTTCTGAAATATATTGATTTGGATTGCCATCTAGGAGTGATACTACATCAAACATATCTCCACGAGACAACATGTAAAGAGTTAGTTCTTTTGAAGTCTTAAAATCTATTTGGTAAATTTTTAATTTTCCACTTATAACAAAATAAAAATAATTTTTTGTGTCAATAGCGTTTAGAGGATCCTCCCCCTTTTTTAAGTATATCTTTTTTTGGGTTTTAGATACAAAGGGGGATTTTTCTACTTCTTTGAGTATTAATTGCTGAGTATGAGATTCTTCAACTGCTATGTTTTTCATACCCATTATGGTACATCAAAATAGTAAAAATACTATTTAATAGATATGACTCTTGGTTTAGCCTTTTTAGTTTTTTGAAGTTCTACTATCAACCTTCCATCAACAAACTTAGCATCTACTTTACTTGTATCTACGCTCTCAGGAAGAGCATATCTTCTTTCAAACTTACCAAATGAACTCTCACAAATATAGTAATCATCTCGTGTTAATTCATTTTTATATTTTCTAATAGCACTAATAGCTAAAATACCATCTTCGACTTTTATATCGATGTCCTCTTTTGTAACTCCTGGTAAATCTACTTCTAAGTGAAAACTACTATCTTCTTTTTTTGCTATATTAGAAAAAGGGAGATGCGAAGCTAGGTTGTCAAATGTATTTACCAGCTTATTTGTAATAGTCTCTACACCTTTTTCAACACTAGATCCCATCTCTTTTGCAGTTTTTACAATATCCATCATAGCCTCCTTATTTAATTTCTACTTTTTTAACTTTATCTACTATTGCACTCTCTAATTTTGGTACTATAACTTCTAATACTCCATCTTTAGATTCTGCATGAATATTCTCAACATCTGCCTCTTTTGGAAGTGAAAAAGAACGAGAAAATGAACCAAAACTACTCTCACCTTTGTAGTAGTTCTCTTCTTTTACCTCGTTGTTGAATTTTCTCTCTCCTGAGATAACCAAAGAGTTATCTTCAACTTGTACATTTATATTTTCTTTTGAAACTCCTGGCAAATCTACTTCAATATGATAAGCAAATTCTCCCTCTCTTGTATTTATACTTGGAGTAAACTTATTTGTACTTGAGAGTGTTTTATACTGGCCTAAATCATCTAACATAGAGTTTATAAGATTA
>JAQUVE010000189.1 GCA_028693565.1 Sulfurospirillaceae bacterium
TCAGGTATTTGAATTGATTACATTACAACTTTCAGATTGCTCTCCTGGAGGTGTCCCAAGTGCTGCTGTGACGATTCGCCATGGCGGTGTAGATATTACCGATGCCGCAATAGGCAATGGTACGATGGATGCTGTCTTTAAGGTCATTGACCGTGTATGTAAAGTAAGTGGTGAGCTTAAAGATTATAAAGTAGATGCTGTAACACAAGGTAAAGATGCGATGGCTAGAGTATTGGTTAAAGTTGTTTTTGATGAAAGTAAACCAGCGATTATGGGGCATGGTTTAAGTGTTGATACGATGTTAGCAACTGCAAAGGCTTACATTGGTGCGTTAAATAGTTATATGTCTATGCGAGAAGGGTTACGAAATATTAAAGCGAATGAAAGTACTATTTAGGTAGCTTATATTAGGTAGAAGCTATGTCTTCTACCTAGCAATATCAAAACTAAAATACTGTGATGAAAATCCATTATTACCAATCATTCTATATTGGGTTGCTGCCCCTTCAAAATTTCCTATTTCTTGATACAGTAAACCAAGGGCATAACGGCTCTCCATATTGCTAGGATCAATCAATTTTGAAAGTTCTAAAAGTGCTATAGCATTTTCTGGATGGCCTGCACCAATAGCAGCTACAGAAGCTAAAAAGATGGTGTTTGTATCTTGCTGGTTGAAATCATCAATCAACTTATTGTATAGTGTAAAAGCTTCTTCAAAGCTGTTACTGTAAATCTCAAGATAAGCTAAAGTTTGCATAATAGATGAGATATCCACAGTCTCTTCTTCCATTCGTTTACGAACCATTTCTCTTTTTTGATAGACAAGCCCACCAATTTGTAAAAGTTTAATATACTGCTCTTTCACAATTTTTGGACCAAAATAGAAGGCATCATAGTTAAGATTTAGTGTATTAAATTCCATCTGTATGGCTTTTGCATAAGTTTTAATATCTTCTGATAGGTGTTTAATATTAAAGGCTAAAAGGTTAGCAATGATGTCTTTAGGGAGAAGTGCTTGTAATTTTTGTGAACTTAAACGGTACATATGTTCATTGCCTAATTTGTAGGCTGCAATGGTATCAAGCGCTAGGCTTAGAGGAGTTTCTTCTTTACTCTTTTCAATCCATCGAGCTAAAGAGAGTTCATTTCCATCGGTGATATGAATCAGTGAGATATAGAGATTATCTTTTTCAAGTTGGCTATTTTTATCAATACTCTCCTTAACATCTTCACTAAGTTTTACAATATCTTTACCGATAAGATTACCAGACATTAATGCAAAAACACCTGCAAGATAATTGTTATTATCAAGATGGTAACTTTTTGAAAAATGTTTATAAGCAAGATTATAGTCACCCATTTGAGCATAAGTGAGGGCTAAATCGTAATGTAAAACGGAGTGGTTTTTATAATCATCCACCATTTTTAAAAAAATTGTATTCGCTTCATAGAGATGAAAATCAAGAGCCTTTTTAATACCTTTACTCATCGCAATATTGACTTTCGAAATCGTTGAGCTTGCCTTAAGATAAGAGAGTGCAGGACCAATTTCATCGATAAATATATTCATGCTACCTTTGCGAATATAATCAATTGTTTGTTTGGCATTAAAAACTTTATAGGGGGCATAGTAGAAGATGAGATTATAGGTGTTTTCATTTTTAAAAAAAAGCTGTTTTTCAAACTCTGCTTGTGCTTTTTGAACATCAAATAATGAGGGCTTGAGCATTGATTTGATTTTAAAAATTGGTTTGGCATCATGATCTGTTATTTTATAGATTTCACTGAGTAAAGAGGCACTATTTTCAAGATTACCAAGCTTATTTTCGATTAATGATAAAGCTGCCTTAATAGGTAGCGATTCTGGCGTATTGCGTAAGGCACGAAGGAAGTACTCTTTGGCCTTAATGAATTCTCCAAGTTTGGCGTATAATAGTCCTTGCGTGAAATTATCGCTCTCTTTAGCAACACCGGAAAGTAATTGCTGTGAATGGCGATTATAGTTTAAGTCTGCAAAAATTTTTGAAGCAAGGTAGGTTTGCTCTTCTTTATAAAAATCATTTTCAGGATGAGAAATGGCACTCAGTGCTTCATAGTAGTAGTTTTTATAGTAATTGACAAGACCTACATAATAAGAGTAAAGTGGCGCATTGCTCTCTTCTGGAAGATAAGTATAGGCTAAATCGATATAATATCTAAAAAGTTTGGTATCATTTAACTCAACTGCACATACTGCTGCATTAATGGCACTAATACAACGATGTTCTTTGTTTTGAATAGCTTTTTTAAAGCTCTCTAATGCTTCTTTGAAATTTTGCTCCTTAAGTTTTGCAACACCTATATTGTAAAAAGAGATAGCTTCATTAAAGGTTGCAATGCGCTCATAAATTTTAAGGGCGTCATCTTTATTGCCACGCTCATATAACACATTGGCTTTTTTAATCATGTTCTCAAGCTTTGAGGGAGTGAATTGCTCTTTAGGTTTTGGCTCTTCCGTTTGCTCTACATGTAAAGGTTCAGGTGGCGGTGTGGCACTTTTATGTTTTAAAATCACTACCAATGCAATAATGATACCAATAAGAAGTACGGAACCAATGCCCAATAATAAAAGCAATTTTTTTCGAGCACGACGACTTGCACGCTCTTGTTCTTGACTTTCAAGTGCTATATCTGCTTGATCTTCAGCATTTTCATCAGCGATGGGAGCAAAGTTTTCGGGATGCTCTTCTTCACTCCCCTCTAGGATGATGACTGCTTCTTCTTCTGCCATCTTACATATACTTTTTTAAGACTTCAGGAATGGCTATCGTGCCATCTTCTTGTTGATAGTTCTCCATAATAGCGATGAGTGTACGACCTACTGCCAAAGAAGAGCCATTGAGTGTGTGTACCAATCGATTGGCTTTTTCATCTTTAAAGCGGATTTTGGCACGCCTTGCCTGAAAATCGTGTGTATTTGAAACAGAGCTAATTTCTCTGTATCTATTTTGGCCAGGGAACCATACTTCAAGATCAACTGTTTTAGCAGCACTAAATCCCAAATCACCTCCACAAAGTAATAAATGGCGATGAGCTAGCCCTAATGATGTTAATAAATCTGAAGCACAACTAAGCATTTCATCAAAAACAGCTTCACTTTGTTCAGGCGTGGTGATACAAACTAGTTCAACTTTATCAAATTGATGTTGACGTATCATACCCCTTGTATCTTTTCCTGCACTGCCTGCTTCTTTACGAAAACATGCGGAGTAGGCTGTCATTTTGATGGGTAACTCTTCTTTACTCAAGATTTCATCACGAAAAAGATTGGTGACAGGCACTTCAGCCGTTGGGATTAAAAAGAGCTCTTCGCCATCAATTTTAAATAAATCATCTTCAAATTTTGGTAGTTGACCTGTTCCCATGAGTGTTTCACGATTGACGATGTAAGGAACAGCAACTTCATGAAAGCCTCGTTTAGTATTGAAATCTAACATATAATTAATCAATGCACGCTCTAATTTCGCGGCTTGGTTCTTAAGTACAGAAAAACGACTTTTAGAGAGTTTAACGCCTCTCTCAAAATCAATCCA